>DTPJ01000844.1 GCA_011334435.1 Candidatus Poribacteria bacterium
CACAAATCCTTATCGTCCATGTATGTTAATTGACGTGCCACAGGTTTCAAGAGAGGCGTTTTCAATGCCGGGCGTTTATCCTACACATCCTGGCGCAGAGACACTATTTAAGGATTTAGGTCCCGCTATTGATAAATACTCAGAAGAGTATGGAAAATTAGCTGATGTCGCTTTGGAAAAATGCCCTCATAGACCTGTGAGAAAAGTTGAAGACCCCGTGCCAAAGGTGAAGAGAATTTCAAAAATACGCAATAGACTTAGCAGACGTTCAAAAGTCGCAATCAGTGGCGATTGATAGCAATTGAGATATAAAACATGTTGTTAGCTTAATCCGCTTCTATCCATAGGCTGACAACATGTATCATTTTTCAGATATGAATATAGACAAACTTGCCCAAATTGTTGAGGCTGAAGTCAAAAAAGCCCTTATGGAGATGAGATCCGATCAAAAGACGGAGACCTCATCTTCCGATAATAGACATATCCTTGCCCTTTTCACAGGTGGATATTCAAAGTTAGATGAAGCGATAGCTCAAATAGAAAAGCTCATAAAATCATCATATTCTGTTGATGTGGTAATGTCTCAGTCTGCGGTGAATGTCATCGGTAGAGATAAAATTGAAAGTATTTCAGGCATTGGCGAGTTAGTCTGTGAACCTGCCCCATCATTCTCTTCATTGAAAGCTGTTCAGAAAAGCGATATTATTATCGTCCCTATATTGACCAGAAATTCATCTGCTAAAATTGCTCTTGGGATAACAGATACGCTTGTGACAAATATAATAATGCAAGCGATCATATCAGGCAAACCTGTTATCGCAGGAAGAAATTCAGCAGACCCAGACTTAAATGACTGCCCTTGCATAGCTACATCAAACACACCACAGCCATTAATTTTATTAGCCAAAAATTATCTCAAAACATTAGAATCTTATGGCATTAAGCTTGTAGATGTATCTGAAATCGCTAACCTAATAATTAGCGGATCAAATAAAAATGAGATTTTAGATCAAAAATTGATAACACAAGAGACAATATCAAAACTTCCGCAAGGCATAAATAAGATCAATGTCCCTAAGGGAACGATAATAACTCCTATGGCAAAGGACATAGCAAAAGAAAGAGGCATTGAAATAGTTTTTGTTAATCTCCCTCTTTGACCCAATCTTCATTGAAGTTAGCATGCTTTATAGTTTTCAAAGTCTCCCCTTTTGAATCTCTGAAAGAGAAACTATATACTACATGGATTGTCCCGTCATGCCCTTCTATGATAGATGGATATGACGCGGAGATTTCGCCTTTGTTGCCTCTTTCAAGATGCCTTGTCCAGCTCCATGATTTCCCCTCATCGCTTGAAATAGAGACAGCTAAACTATGCCTTCCATCTTCGGTATCGTTATAAGCCAATGCCCAATGACCGTTTTTGAGCGTTACTATGTCTGCACCAGAACCCGGATTTGGAATATCAGAATCCCTGACAGGACTCCAAGTCATACCGTTATCTTTTGAAGTGCTTATATGGAGTCTTTTTGGAGGAGGACCATTATCTCGCATGTAAGCGACAAGTGTTCCATCGGATTTTATAGCGATAGAAGGTTGTATGTTGCCAGGTCCGACTAATGGCTCGCTAAACTGCCATGTTTCCCCGTCATCATCAGTGATTGCCATCAATGAAAAATCAAATCCATCAGAATATAAAGGCAGAATAAGCCTTTTACCTATAATCACAGCTTTATTTTTTGTTTGCCAACCCATACGTTGGAAGTAAGGATACCCCATATCTTGCTCAATATATCCGCCCTTATCATCATAAAGTAACCCTTTACGGATCATATCCTCGCCTTTCGCTTTTGACAACATTGATTTGCCCCATTCATGCCATTTTGCCAAGCTTTGACGTCTTATTTCCTCGTCTTCAATAGTGTTTTCTAAATAATTAGCATATTCTTTGATCTGTCTCTCAACGGATTTGACAAAGCGATCATTCGGCTGTATCCCTCTTTCCGCAGAATCGCCGGGCTTGACAAGTATAACATTCTGCCAAGACCATATTGGCGCACCTTTCGGTCTCAAATAATTTTTGCTAATTCTATACATCAATAAAGACGTATCCCACTGATGCGCGATGACAGTATACCATACTAACCAAAGGCGATCTTGAGTGTCAAAAAAGAGGACAGGATTTATGTCTGGAAATCCCGG
>DTPJ01000399.1 GCA_011334435.1 Candidatus Poribacteria bacterium
CCAACCCTCAATTTCAAATCCTCAATCTTTTTTTTCATTATGAGCAAATTTCTTATTATAATGGGGTCTCCTGGACTTATTGCAAGGGCAGATTGATACCCCAATATAGCTGATTCAAATTTGCCCATTTCAGCATAACAAGTCGCTAAATTAATGAGTGCAGACAAGTTTTTATGATCTTTTTGAAGACATCGTTCATAGAACTGTATCGCTATATCAAATTCCCTCATTCTCACCCAATCATCACCCATAAATAGATATTGATCTGATGAGTCGTCTGTTTGTTCCATGATTCTATCTATGTATTCTTTTGCCTTATTCCTATTATTCAGCTTTATATTTATCATAGCGAGGTTATGTAATACCTCAGTTCTTTCTGTATTTGAGGACATAGCATTCTCAAAAATGTTTTTTGCCTCATCAAAATTTCCTTTTATGGTCAAAAGCCTTCCGAGATTTAAATGATGCTTCAACTTTGACCCATCTTTTTCAATCGCTTTTTTAGTATAATCAATAGCATCATCTATATTTCCCTTGTTATAGCTTATCTCAGCAATTTGTGATAGCATAATGTCGCTTGCTATGCCTAACTCATCTGCTTCTTTTATAACTTTTTCCGCATCCTCTATCCTGTTCGATTTTAGATATGCACGAGCCAAGTTTTCAAAATGGATCAGTTCTTTCTTATATGAAATTGCATTTAGATAACTATCAATAGCCTTATCGTATTCCCCTAATTCAAAATAAGCTGAACCGATGTTGTTCCAAGCTTGACCCTGAGAGGCGTAGGTATCAACTATAAGGTTTGTCCATTCAGGTTGCTTTTCCCATCTCTCTCGGATTTGTAGGTATTTTTTATAGCTTCGTATTGAATTTTGATAATTTTTCTTGCATATATAGATACTACCTAATATAAAATTAATATCAAGATTATCGGGATATGAGTTTAAAGCTTCAATGCAAGCCTTTTCTGCCTTATCATATTCGCCTTTTGAGAATAAAGAGTATGCCATATCATACATAATCATTTGATATGCTATGTTATCTAAAAATTCACGCTTTGTATTTAGTGCTTCTTCTGCGGTTTTTATGACATCATCCCATAATTCTTGACATTTATATATCCTGACCAGATTCATCCATGCAAAACCTAAGTCTGGGTTTTCAGCCACTTGATTTTTCAGTAATGCTTCGGTTCTTTTAAACTTTTTCTTCATCATCTCAGGGTCAAGATTATAGCCGTAGTGATATATCCGCAGATTTGTCGCAAGTGATTGACCCTCGCAGATAAGCTGATTATGGACGATGCCTTCATAATGACCTTTTCCGCGACGAAACACACGTTGGGAATAGTTCCTAGATACACCAGAAGGAAGATCGCTAAGGACAGAAAAGAAGATAGAATTATAATCTTTATTTTTTAGCAACCGACGCAAAACAGGGACATCTGCTTTTTCTAATTTCTCATCTGCATCTATTATAAGTATCCAATCCCCTGTTGCATAGTTAATGGAATGATTTCTGGCTTCGCTAAAGCTATTTTGCCATTCATGGAAATAGACTTTATCTGTATATTCTTTTGCTATTTCAACAGTGCTATCAGTAGAGCCTGTGTCAACTATTATTATCTCATCTACCGCGTCTTTAATGCTTTTAAGGCATTGTCTAAGGAATTTTTCCTCATTCTTCACTATTAAGCATGCTGATAAAGTAGGATTGCTATTATTTCTTTCTTGTGGTATATTCATTATTATTACGGTTTTTATTCCGCCTCCGTTTTATGTATATTAATACTTGACAAGTTTTTACACATATAATATATCGGCATTATATAAATAAATCCTTAGACAATATTCTCAAAATAATTATCAATTTTTAGAAATTATGAGCAGTTTTCTGTGTTATAAAAACTTCTGTAAACCTATTTTTGTCAGTTTGCGTTTCTAAAAAGCGTATAAATCAAGAGATAATAATAGTGTCTTAGGGAGATTAAATTGAGTGCAATTTTTAATAAAATGTTAGTGTTTTTTATTTCCATATCTTGCTTCTCTATTTTCTGCGTTTTCACAATATCGGCAGATGAGACTGATTTTGATTATTCCGTCCATATAATGCAAAAAGGCGAGACACTTTGGCGTCTTTCCATATCAAATTATGGCACTCCAAGATATGCTTATCTTATCGCTGAATATAACAAAATCA
>DTPJ01000031.1 GCA_011334435.1 Candidatus Poribacteria bacterium
ATAGCCTCAATCAGCCATGTTATAAAAATTATGCCTATTGCTATGAAAACGGTTTTTCGTATTCTGACAGAATTTTTTAAGATGGATAGCACCGCTGATGCTTGGAGAATGACACTAAAATTTATGCTTAAAACGAAGCTGTCTTCATCATAATTATCCTCAATAAAAGGCATAAATAGCAATAATATCAGCCATAGAGATATAAATATTATTGGTAATTTAGATGTGCCTTTTATATAGTTTTCGCCTTTTTTTGGTCTTATAGCTATTTTGTTAGAGAGTAATTTCAAGATATTATTCCTTGATACGCAATTTGTGTGTCAGATCAAATAAGAAAAGAAAAATGCCCTGTATGATTATTCCGAAACCGTTACCTCGCCAGAAGGGATTATCACTGACAAAAGTCAATGTAACTCCAAACGAGATATAAAGCACGTCTAAAACGGTATTTATAAACAATATCCGTCGCAATTTGCTTGCCTCTTTTGCAGATTGATCTGATGATGTCACAGAGGAATATTTCTTGCGAGTGTTATATCTTCCAATTATTGCAATAAAGGCATCTATTAAACCCCATATAATCGCTTGTATTCCAAATCCCTTCCAAAATGGATCAGTTAATAATACAAGGATAATGCCTGATACTATGCTTAATCCGCTCCATATAAGCAGACGGTTAGTTAGTTTTAATTGGAAATCTAAGATTGATGTCATTGCTTGCCTTTCTGTTAATACGATAAAGTTTTAGAACGCCACCAGATACCGGGCAGACGAGATAGTTTTCCCCAAAGACTTACATAAGCTCGGCGATTGAATACATCATAGTCATGTGCTTCAATATCATCAAGGATAGCCCTATAAAGCTCCGCAGCAGAAGCGATTGCAAAGCGACCATCAGGATCAAGCAAAGCGATACCGGGCAAAGCCTCTGCGTAAAGTTGACGACAACGGTTTATTTGGAATTTCATAAATTCACGCCAGCGATCATCAACTATACCTGCTTGGATGTCTGATTCTGACAGATCAAAATCTCTCAATTCATCTAACGGCAGATATAATCGTCCTATATTCCAATCTTCGCCGACATCGCGCAGGATATTATTTAGTTGTAGAGAAACACCCATTTTTATAGCATAAGGGATAGCTTTTAACCCTTTGAATCCGATTATGTGCATTGTCATCAATCCAACAGTAGAGGCGACACCATAACAGTATTCAGCTAATTCATCAAAGGTATTATATCTTACTTGGTAAAAATCGCGAGAGACACCATCAATGAGATGCTCGGCATATTTAGTAGGGATACCATATTTGATCCGAGTGTCTAACCATGCGATCACTATTGGGTCATTTTCAACAATAGATGTAGATAATGCCCGTTGTCGCCAAAATTCCAATTTTTCAATAGGATTAGTCTCAGAAAGGTCAACAATGTCATCACTTGTCCGACAAAAGGCATAAAGAGCGCGTGCAGACTTACGTTTTTCAGCAGGCAATAATCCAGATGCAAGATAAAAAGTTCTGCTATATTTTTTCGTAATCAGATTGCAATGACGATAAGCCTGATCCAAAATGTGTTTATCTATTTTGATATTTTGTGGATATTCCGCATTTTCTATTGCAGAGTAAGCTAAATTTGTTAGCTTTATTTCCCAATTATCCATTTTATATCCACCATTTTTCTGATAAAATACGCTCCATAACCAAACGTGCTGAGATCAAAACGATCGGTACTCCTGTTCCCGGATGTGTGCTGGCGCCGACAAAGTATAGGTTTTTATATCGCGGATGACGATTATGTGGACGAAAATAGCCTACTTGCATAAAATTATGGCTCAACCCAAAAGCAGAACCTTTTGACAGATTTAATGAGTTAAGGTAGTCCATAGGTCCTATGCTATCTTCGTAGATAATGTTTTCTGGTGAGATATTTATTCCCAAATTTAACAGTTTTGATAACACGTATTCTTTGGCATATTTCCTTAAATAATCCCAATTCTGAGGTCTTTCATCGTTTATATGTCCAACAGGAACTAATATAAGCAAACTATCGCCATCAGATGGGGCAAAGCTTGGATCTGTCCTCGTGGGTGCACAAACATAAAACGATGGCTCTTCTGGTAATGTTAAATCGTTAAATATACTTTTAAATGACTCCTCGTATTTATTGTCAGCCAAAAAAACGTTATGATGTAATA
>DTPJ01000764.1 GCA_011334435.1 Candidatus Poribacteria bacterium
ACAGAGTTTGGCGTCAATGGTTATACAGACATTGAAAAAATGCTTTCCACTGAAAAACCTGATGTATGCTTGATAGCAACACAAGCAGAAAGCCATCATGTCGTCGCTCAGGTTCTTGCGGAAAAGAAAATCCATATACTCACAGAAACACCAATAGCACTGACAGTTCCCTGTGCTAATAAGATGATAGAATCCGCAGAAAAAAATGGCGTATTGTTAGAGGTATCAGAAAATGTAAGAAGATGGCCACATGAGCGGTTAAAACGAATGATAGCAGATGCGGGTATTCTTGGAGAGATCAAGGAATTCTATCTTTCATATATTTCTGGATCATATCACGGGATAAGCGGGATAAGAAATATCCTTGCAAGTGAGGCAATCAGTGTAGTTGGCGAATTCCCAGAAGAAGAGCAAGTTAGGGAAAGAGGTTTTATTGAATGGTCAAAAGGTATTAAAGGAGTATATGAATACAACAAAAGCAAGAACAATTATTGGGAAATAATAGGCACAAAAGGGGTATTGAAAGGCGGAGAATTGCACCTAAACGAAGGCGATAAAAAGTTAAAAATAATAACTGAAACAGTGAATTTAGCCGAAAGCAAGACCGTTAGCCGATCTTATGTTGAAACCGATCCACCGATTGTCTGGGAAAATCCAATGAAAAATTACGCTTTGCAAGGTGCAGATGAAGTTGCAGTTGCAAACGCATGGATCAGTCTCTATGATGGTATTGTAAATGACAAACCACTTGATTACGGCGGAGAAAATGGGAAAAAAGATGTTGAATTATTAATGGCAATCAGAGGATCTGCGACGGAAAATGGAAAGAAAATATCTTTGCCTTTAACTACTGCAACTGAGCATGAGAAAATACTGCATTCTGAGTTCAAAAATGTCTATGGAATAGACATAATGGATTTGACGTTGGATCATTTAAGGAAGAAATATACTCTCCCTGATCGTTTAAGAGAGTTTATGTATTATGGCAGAATATTGAAGAAGTAGAGTGACTTATAATGAGTATCAGCATTCTTATTCCAATAGCGGTATTAGGCGGATTGGGGCTTATATTTGCTGTTGGATTAGCTTATGCGTCAAAGAAATTTGCGGTATTCGTTGACCCAAGAGTTGAAAAGGTAGAAAGTGCCCTTGCAGGCATAAATTGCGGTGTATGTGGCTATCCCGGATGCAAAGGTTATGCTGAAGCCATTGTCAATAAGGGCGAACCTATTGATAAATGCGCTCCGGGAGGTAACGAAACACTTAAAAAGATAGCAGACATAATGGGATTAGAAGTTGCAGACATGATCCCTATGGTCGCAGTAGTGAGATGTCAAGGTGGAAGATCGCAAACTAAGTTGCTTTTCAAATATGACGGTGTATCAGATTGCAGAGCTGCACAATTGGTCTGTGCAGGTTCTAAATCGTGTAATTTTGGCTGTTTAGGGCATGGGTCTTGTGCCAAAGCATGTCCATTTTCTGCTATCAAGATGAACGCAAACGGTCTCCCGATGATAGACGAAGAAAAATGCACTGCTTGCGGAGTTTGCGTTAAGACATGCCCAAGAGGGATTATAACACTGATACCAAGAACTCAGGAGATATTTCTCGGATGTGTAAATCCCGACTCAGGTCCATTAGTTAGGCGAATATGTGAGGTTGGTTGCATAGGCTGTGGGCTATGTGCTAAGAAAAATCCTGCTGGTGCTGATGGCATAAAATTGCAGGGCGGTCTGCCAATTATTAATTACGAAAAGCTAACAAGCTGGCCCGAAGCTAACGCTGTTTGTCCAAGAAAATGCTATGTCATAAGGGAAAGGGTTTCTGTCAGAGATTAGCTATCTTTTTGTGTTAAATGGAAAACTGATGGAAAACGAATCCTTGATATAATGATGATGGAATGTTATTATATAATCAATATATTAGCTTTCAGTTATTGAAAAACAATTAATTTCTCTTAGAGGAGAATTTGTTTATGAGCGAAAAAGTGAGGATCGGATTTGTTGGAGTTGGTTCAATGGGACAATGCGCCCATCTGAAAAATTACGTTACTGTCCCTGAATGCGAAGTCGTTGCAATAGCAGAAATGAGGCAGAAATTAGCCAAAAGAGTTGCAGAGAAATACGGTATCCCTAAGGTCTATGCAACACACGAGGAAATGATCGCAAATGAAAAATTAGATGGCATAGTAGC
>DTPJ01000406.1 GCA_011334435.1 Candidatus Poribacteria bacterium
GGTATATTTTTGCTTACGCCTGATTTTGCGGTTATTTCTGCATCGTTTCCGATAGTTATATGACCAACTACGCCGACTTGTCCAGCTAATTTGACGCGATCACCGATAACTGCACTCCCAGCGATACCAACTTGTGCAACGATCAAGCAATCTTCACCTATTACGACGTTATGAGCTATTTGGACGAGGTTATCAATTTTTGTTCCACGACCAATAACCGTTTTCCCTGTGTTCGCTCTATCAATTGTAACGCCAGCGCCGATCTCAACGTCATCTTCAATTACAACAGTTCCAATTTGAGGGATTTTATGGAGTTTTCCGTTATCTGGAACAAAGCCAAATCCATCACTGCCCACGACAGTTCCGCTATGAATTATAACTCTCTCACCAATTGTGATGTTTTCTCTTATTGTCACTTGGGGATAGATAAGGGTTTTTGCCCCTATTTTTGAATTTCGTCCAATATATACAAATGAAGATATGATCGCTTCGTCCCCTATTTCGGCACCATCTTCTATAACTGCGTAAGCTTGGATGCTAACGTCTTTGCCAAGTTTGACATTTTCACCTATAATTGCTGTTGGATGGATACCTTTTGGTTTATTATCTGTTTCAGAAAATATTTCAACAACTTTTGCCCATGCTAAATATGGGTTTGGGACTTGAATTATAGATTTTCCATTGCACTGCATTCCCTTGCAGACAATTATGGCAGAAGCTCTCGTCTTTTCTATTTGAGATAGATAACGAGGATTAGCAACAAATGTGATTTGCCCCTCGCTTGCCTCTTTTATTCCTGCGACGCCATTGATCTCTATCTCTCCATCTCCAAATAGTTCGCCACCTAATAACTCGCAAACTTCTTTCAGCTTCTTAACCATCTTTTGTATCCTCTTTTTAAATGTTAGCTTTTTCCTTTGCTCTAATACTCAATTGAATTAAATTTAATATAATTAAAATCAGTCAAAATTCCTATGGAGATCAAGAGGGATAAGATATTCAAAAATAATTCAATAAAGCATTAGCGAAAAAGGATATATTATATTAAACTATCCAAATCATTTAACCTTTAACTTTCAACCTTTAACTTTATTTGGCGTCTTTTTTCTCTGTCTCTTTTGGCTTTTCTGCTGGTTTATCAGATTGTTTTTGAGATTCGCTCTTCGCCTTTTCTGGATTTTTATCCCTATATGACTTATCAAGCATCGCTGTAACTTTGTTAGTTATATCCAACTCTGGATTTACATAAAGAACGATTTTGTATATATCTAATTGTTTTTCAAGGACTAGGTCATACTTTTCTTCCACTGCAATTCTCTTAATAAGGTCTTTTATCTCTTGAATGATAGGCTCCATAAGTTCTTGCTGTTTTTGCCTGAGAGCCAAATTGCCTTCTTGAATAAGATTTTGACCTTCAAGTCTTTTACTATCAATCTGATCTTGAAGTTTCTTTTCTTCTTCTTTGTTATCCAAAAATGTGCGTTGTTTAGTCAATTCTTCTTCTAATCTTGTTAATTCCTTCTCTATATCTTCGCCTTTTTTCTGCCACCCTTCCGTTGCTTTGTCCATTTCCTCTAAAGCTTTTTTTCCCCAAACTGAATCTTGAAAGACTTTTTCTGTATCAACAACTGCAATTCTGATAGGGGACTGAGCAAAAGCGGGCATGATGTAAATTACGAAAGCGATAATTGCTGACAAAATGATCAAACGTTTCTTGCGCATTTAAAAACCTCCAAAATTTTTAACTAAAATGACGGTCCTATATCAAATTCAAGTTTCCAGCCTCTAACCTTAGATTCGCCTTCAAGTTTATCAAGAGGCTTTGCATATTCCAAACGTGCTAATGCACCTAAGAAGTCAAATCTTATTCCCAAACCGACTGATTTTTTGGGGCTAAAATCTTTCCATACTTTTTGCGTTCCGCCCCAAGTCTGACCAGCGTCAAAGAAGATAATACCTCTGAGCATAGAGGTTATTGGAAAACGATATTCAACATTTAATTGAGCCATGCGGTTTCCGCCAAATTGTGAGTATTCACCCGGTGGGGTAATTGAATATTGTGCATATCCACGAACAGAACGTATGCCACCAAGGTAAAATCTCTCAAACCTCAGATATTCAGCGTCCCTTCCGCCGATATATCCAAATTGCGTATGGAAAACAAGCACTAACTTCCACCACGTAGGTATGAA
>DTPJ01000486.1 GCA_011334435.1 Candidatus Poribacteria bacterium
ATCAAATCTGCCTTCATCTTTCGCTATCTGTGCATTGAGCAAGACCTGCATCAGCAAGTCGCCGAGTTCCTCCTCAAACTTATCATAGTCCTTTTGATCTATTGTCTCTATTACTTCATAAGCTTCTTCAATAATTCCAGTTTTAAGTGTCTCATGGGTTTGTTCTCTATCCCATGGACAGCCATCATCACTTCTTAACTTTGCGATGATCTCAACTAACTGACCAAAAGCATCTTTGATTTCTTTCAATTTCACTTTCCTTAATTTGACTTTCCTTAGTTTGATAATATGATCGCATTTTGTGGCAAAAACTGTATGAAGACTTTATCGCCCTGTTTTCTTTCATATTTACCGGGATTGTATAAAACGACCTTCATATCAATCAGATTTCTTACCTTCAACCAATATTCTTCAACATCGCCGAGATATGTCACGCTAATAATCCTCGCTTCAAATTGATTTATCGCATTATCCAAGGGCATGTCCGTTATATTGATAGATTCTGGTCTGACGGAGCATATCAAGTTATCGCTTTCACCAATGTTGTTGCCAGTAGCGGTGATTTGACCGATAGGGCTATCAAATATATAGAAATCAACGGATTTTGATTTTAGTTTGCCCTGAATAAAGTTAGTTTCGCCTATGAAATCAGCGACAAAACTGTTAATAGGTGCATTATATATTTCTCTTGGAGTGCCGATCTGGATTATTTTTCCATCTTTCATTACCGCCATTCTGTCTGCAAGAGATAATGCCTCTTTTTGATCATGGGTCACATATACAGATGTTATTCCCGCTTCTGAGTGAATTCGTTTTATCTCCTGCCTCATTTCCAATCGTAGTTTGGCGTCAAGGTTGCTCAATGGCTCATCAAGCAAGAGTATATCAGGCTCTATGACAAGTGCGCGTGCAAGTGCGATACGTTGTTGTTGTCCACCTGATAGCTGATTTGGATTTCTATCCGCATATTGCTCCATTTGGACAATCTCAAGCACTCGTGCAATCTTCTCTTTTTTGATACTGCTTGGCAATTTACGGATATTGAGACCGTATTCAATGTTTTCATATACGGTCATGTGAGGCCAAAGTGCATAGTTTTGGAAGACCATGCCGATATTCCGTTTATGTGGCGGGACGTTATTCATCAACTTATCACCGAAATATAGTTCGCCTTCATCTGGTTGATAGAATCCCGCTATTGTCCTAAGACATGTAGTCTTTCCACATCCAGAAGGACCTAAAAGGAAAAATAACTCTCCGCCCTTGACATCAAGAGTAATGTTATCAATCGCCCTTGTTTCACCAAATAATTTTGATACGTTTCTTAAATGAAGTTCAACCAACTTTTAATCCCCTGTCTTTGTTTCGGCTATGCTTTAATTTTGCTCCACGTCGTCGCTAATTTGCCGATAGGCTCTACAGACACGCCTAATGTATATTCCAAAGTAAATGAGTCAAGATATGGTCCCCAACCATCCGCTGGAATGCTATCCTCAAACTTTATCCAGACTTTCTTCCCCGGCGCCTTGAAATAATCGCCATATTTTATGGTTTTGACTTCCCTATTTGCTCGGTTATGGACGTGATTTTTCTCTTCAAGCACTACTATATAATCTTCCGGCTTGCCTAAATCTGACATAGCAATTGATATTTTGTATTCTGCGCTAATGTCTATTTTTACAACAGCCTGAACTGACCGATTAAACTCAAATTTGTATATCCAAAAGGTGTTTCCATCTGCGAACCTAAAAAGGTCACCAAGAAAAGCAGCGCCGAAATCAGCAACCATTCTGTCATAATTATGTGTTCCACCATCAATCAGATATGGCTTTTCTTCATCGGTATAAGGCTCAAAAGTAATAGTTTCAGCGATACATATATCTACTACACTTATTAATAGACATAATGATAGCATAATCATTAGGGGTTTCATTATAAATCTCCTTGTTAAAACACTGATCCTTGATTACAGATCACTTGTTTTTGATTTCTCCCCATTTTGTAGAGAGTTTCCCCAGTGATTCAACAGTATATTTTTTCCCTTCTGCTGAATAAAGGGTTATTGTGCAACCGCTATTTGCTGTATTCCATGTTGGCGTCTGCAATCCAATCCCAGTAAAGCTATCCAAAGCTAAGAAAGTCTGTCCGATATTTTTCTTGGCTTCTTGCAGACCAAATGGAAACCATGTATC
>DTPJ01000620.1 GCA_011334435.1 Candidatus Poribacteria bacterium
AGTCAGGTTAGTAGTGAAATAAAGCCTTTTATCCACTGTTAGTCTCCCCGAATGGCAAGCCACGATAGTAGCGCATCGTTTTGCTTGGCGGCATCTCCAAAGTTGTTAAATAGGACCTCTTTACGAGACATGTTTTATTACCTGAAAGTGTGAAAGACACTTCTAATGTATGAAAAAATCTCTCTTCAATTTAGCCTGTTGTTAGATAAAGTTGCCCGCATCATTTATTTTTACTGTTTTTCAATCCTACTTCTTTGCTTTGATATATAACTTACAATGTAGTCTGCAAGAGATGTAGTTGCTACGAGAATAATTGTTGAAGCAGAAGCCGCGGCTGCACACTCAATCGCAAGTAAATATTGACCTGTTGAAATGAAGGTGGCTGAACCTAGACCACCTGCAATAAGAGGAGCAACTACGATGCTTTTCGCTGATTTTATAATATTCTGAAGCGTATCAGAAGTTATTTTCGGCGACTGACCAAAAGGGATATGATATTGGTTAATACCATCAATAGCGGAGACAATCTTTTTGCTGGAGAGAATGGCTGTAGTTCTTACTCGAATTGCAATCGCCATAGCTTCTGATCTAATTTCATATTTAGAGAAAAATTCTGAAATCATTTCTTGAGGATGCCGTGACGGTATCGGTGGGAATGGGAATATATAAGATGGCCAAGGACCAAACATGTTAGGAATATCGGCAGATGATAACTGACAAAGCACAACGTCATTACCCAGGATGTGCTTATCTTCTTCTTTCATCCAAAACTGTTCAGGCCATCTTCTGAACCAACGATACCATTCGTGTATAAATATTTTAGATGGAGAACCGTAAAACTCGTAGTAGAAATGCTCTAATTTATTCCAAAACTTGGGGTCACTTAGAACTTGCAACGACCTTTTATACTCTTGTTGGTCTATCATATCAGATTTAGTTATGCCAAATATATGTGTAATTAATTCTTTTAGAGAACTAACATTATTATAAGCTTCGGGAATAGGCACTGTAGTTATATTCAGCATTGTAGAAAGATTTTTGGGGATGATTGATCGTTGAATAACACTACCAACAACTTCTGGAATTTCTTTTCCGTTTTCCATTTGTTCACCTCCTATTTATACGGGCAATTTCATCTAACGTTTCCAACATAAAAGAAGTTTTTTCGAAGCAAAAGTTTAGGTGAGTGCTGTAAGGCACGAACCTTTTATGTTGTGTTAGGCTACGTTGAATATTATTACTTGTTATTATTTTATCTAATGCTATAGTAATATTCATCTTCATAATAAACTTCTTCTCTTTGTTCTTTAAGTCTTGAATAAGGCTGCGAACTTTCATCTATCTTTGTATACTTTCCTTCTCTCGTTTGCTTTAAAAAGGTTAATAACGCTTCTTCTTTTTCTCTTAACTCCTTTTTTAATTCTTTTTTATTTTCTTCCATAATTTTTCTCCTTATTTAACAATTCGTATTGTCAAAAGTTTTTATGTAAATTCTTTAAATATCCTTTATCTTCTATGGGTTAGTTCAAATTAACCTAACTCTCCCTCCAATAAGGTATTTTTAAAGAGCTGCTGGCTTGTAAAACCGCAAAATACTCGACCTGCGCTTTAAAGCTAATGAAAAAGCAACCACCATATTACTTATTTTGTTATTATCTTTTACCATCAAAAAAGACCTTTCAAATAAGTTTGTCTCCCCCCTATTATATATAGGGTTAAGTTAGCACCCATTACCAAAGGAGACAAGCTTATGTCTAAAATAGCACATTTTGTTATCTGGATTTACTCTAAATTTACTTGCATCGAAATTGAGCAAATTGTTACCGTACTTTAAGATGTCCTTAATAATCGTAACCCTGAAGTAAAATCTAAATACGAATAATATTCAGAAGATTAGATGTAAAAATAATTATTAAAATTACAATTCAATCATCTTTAAAAATATCTCCACAATCTCAGGGTCAAAGGACTTGCCGGATTCTTCCTTTATATAATTTAATGCCTTTTCATTACTCCATGCTGGTCTATATGGCCTATCGCTTCTTAGCGCATCCCACACATCAACAAGAGCAAATATACGAGCTGATAAGGGTATCTGCTTTCCTTTTAAACCCCTTGGATAACCTGTACCGTCCCATTTTTCATGGTGGCAATATGGTATGTCAATGGCTCTTCTTAGATATTCTATAGG
>DTPJ01000516.1 GCA_011334435.1 Candidatus Poribacteria bacterium
AAGCTTCCAAATCAGATAAACGAATTTTTCCTTTGGCCCGCAGATGTTGTGCTTGGTTTATATGATAACCCTGACAACTGGTCTATACCTGACGTAATACTTAAATTCACTAACGATATATCAAACGCTATTAAAGAAATAAGACCAAAGGCGAAAATGAGCTTTTTATCCTATTGGTCCACATGGGGAGTTCCAAATAAAGTTAAGCCTGCTGACAGCGTATTCCTAGAGATTGCACATATTCATCAATGCTTTTCCCATTCCATATCAAACCCATTATGTCCTGTCAATTCAAATGAAGTCGCTAATGTAATAGATGGTCTGCTTGAAATATTTGATCCTTCGGAAACACATGTCCTTGGATATTGGCTTGACGCATCTTTATTTGGAAGGGGCGTTTATCAAGACCTTTCTGGCAGATTGCCGAACACCGGAAGTATTATCCAACAGGACTTGATATATTATAAAAATAAAGGCATTCCAAATATAAGCACATTTGCAGTAGATTTAAATAAAGAATATTTTCAAAGATTTGCGTCCCCAGATGTATTTCTATATCCTATGCTTTTATGGGATGTTGATATTGATGTTGATCAAGAATTAGCGAATTTCTGCGAAAATTATTATGGAAGCAGAGATATGATTGAGGTTTTTCAATATACTGAGCAAATTGACCCAAGGCACGCTGAACAATTTAATAGCCTTAAACAACATCTATTGCACTCAGAGATTGTCGTAAAAGATGTTATTAAAAGCACAAGCAGTGACGTTTACACATTGAGGTTAAACAAGCTTTTAGATGAGATAGAGCATGTTCATAAATGGATCAATAAGACTTTGGCATAAATACAACATCAGTGTATCAAAATTGTAACATATTGTATTAAGAGTTATCAGTAGTAAAAGTGTAGAGCAAATCACTAATGTAATACTGGTTACTGATTACTGATCACAGATCACTGATTACTGGTCACTTCCCAATCTCGGCACAGATATTGCTAATATTAAAATACGGAATAAAAAGGCTATCAACAGTAGAATAAAAAATTGAAAGGAGTGACAAGCAATGTTTAGAATTGCATGGATGTTATTTATCACAATGTTATTTGCTATGTTTATGGTATTTCAGGGATGCACTTTTCAAAGCACTGATGATGTTGTAGTTGTTGACGATTCTGCCCCAGCAGCACCAAGAGGCGTTCATAGTATCAGTGGAGATGGACAGGTAAAGATAGTATGGTATCCCAATCAGGAAAAAGACCTTAAAGGATATATAATATATAGAAGCACCAAAAAAAGCGGGGATTACAAAGAGATCGGAACTGTTAGCGCAAAGGTTTCTAGTTTTATAGATGACGATGTAAAAAATGGGATTACTTATTATTATGCGGTCTCTGCATTTGACTATGACGGAAACGAAAGCGATCTAAGCCCCGAAATAGTGGAAGATACACCAAGACCTGAGGGGAGAGGAGTTAAATTAAGAGACTATATAATTGACCCTGATCGCAGTGGTTTCAGCTTTGCTGACGCTGATCTTGGCTCTATTCCTTTTGATAAAAGATATACGGATATATATTTTGGGGTTGACACAGAGGTAAGTGTGCCTTATATTTATTCAGATACAGATGTCCAAATACAAGACCTTGGTTATACTGATTCTATGGACGAAGTAGATGTTTCGCCAACAAAAGGATTTACAACGCTATTCGTTGAAGCAATTGTCGGTCATACTTACGCTTTCTTGATGCCTGACGGTCATTATGCAAAGATCAGGATTACTGATATGAAAATTGATTGGGTCGGTAATAATGTAAAAGATGCTTGGATGGTTTTTGATTGGGCTTATCAGCTACAAGTAGGAAATCCAGACCTTGCACCGAAGAAAAATTGATCTGTGATGAGCGAAAATGATTTTTGGTCATCTTAAAAGATCATCAAATAGAAATTTGAATTTTATGTATAAAACTTTAATCTTAAAACTTTCTCTGGTATTCATTTTATTAGTCTTTGTAACGCTTGTTTCAGGGGCTCAACCGCTTCTTAATCAGCCTATTAATAACGTTAATTTACGAACTGGTGAAACTCTTGAATATAGCGTTAGAGTAAAGGGTATACCTGCTGGAAGCCAAATTATGCAAATAAAAGGTCAAAAAACGATAGGTGGAAGGACGGTATACCATTTTC
>DTPJ01000329.1 GCA_011334435.1 Candidatus Poribacteria bacterium
GTCTTAAAGTTAGCCCACCAAGGAGATTGAACAACACGCCTCATAAATTCAGACCGAAGGACATTAGATAACACTTTATGTAAATCATATACGTCAAAATATCCCGTAATATTATTAGGGACAAGATCAAGCATATTTGGAACTGGGAATATAAGATTGTATATAACGATCCATGCCATTAAAAATAGAAAAATGGACAATGAAAGTATTATAAGAGCTATGTTAATTTTTCTGAACGTCATCATCAGATTTGCCTCTTACGACTAATGTAAACTCACCTTTGGGAGCAGATTCGGTATATTTTTTTATAGCTGAACTTATTGTTCCTCTGTATATTTCTTCAAACATCTTTGTCAGATCATTTGCGATAACAATTTCTCTATCACCAAATATTTCAAGCATATCGTTAAGAGACTTTACTAATCTATGAGGAGATTCAAAAAAAACCATTGTCCTTTTTTCATCTGTGAGTGACATAAGTTTTTTGATACGTCTCAATTTTTTGGGGGGCAAAAATCCTTCATAGACGAAATTATGTAGTGGAAAACCAGAGACAACCACAGAAGCTAATAAAGATGATGGTCCTGGTATCGGAACTATTTTTATGTTTTCTTTTATACAGGCGTTTACAATTGTAAACCCTGGGTCTGAGATAACAGGAGTGCCTGAATCAGAAACTATGGCGATATTGTTTCCCGCTTGAAGCTTAGTTATCAATAATTTATCCATTTGAGTTTCGTTATATTCATGGTAACTGACTATTGGCTTGTGAATATCATAATAGCTAAGCAATTTTCTCGTGTGTCTTGTATCTTCCGCAGCTATTAAATCAACTTCTTTCAATATTCTTAACGCCCTAAGTGTGATGTCCTCTAAATTGCCAATTGGAACACTGACTATATACAATATTCCACTCATCTAATTTTATCCTTCAGCACAATTGACTAAAAACATGCTATTAACCTTTGGGATAGGAGGCAAACATCGCTTATATTGGTTCTTTTTCACTCTGTCAGACACTTGATAAATAAAGGATTCGGTAAATCCCAATGCTTTTAATTCCTCTAGTGTATACCTTTTTTCAATCATAAAATAGATCAATTTATCAACGTTTTCATAGGTAAAGCCTAACTCGTCTTCGTCGGATTGTCCGGGCCAAAGGTCAGCGGTTGGAGTTTTAAGTATAATCCGTTCAGGGACGCCGAGATACTTTGCTAATGCCCTAACTTGTGTTTTGTATAGATCGCCCAAAGGAATCATAGCACATGCGGTATCGCCATAAAGAGTGCAATATCCAAGCAATATTTCGGTTTTATTCCCACAGCCTAAAACCAAAGCTTTCAATAAAGAAGATTGGTCATAGAGAACTACCATTCTTTCGCGAGCCATGAAGTTTCCGCGTCTAAGCATATCCGCGTCAGGATAATTTTTGAAATACGCATCAACCATATCCGTTATCTCAATCGTTTTAAAGCTGATGCCGAGATTTTCTGCGACCAGTTTTGCATCTTCGGCACTTTGGGGATTACTACTACGATATGGCATATTTATCCCAAATACGTTCTCTGCACCTAATGCACGCTTGGCAACATAAGCAACAGTGCTGGAATCTATCCCGCCAGATAATCCGATCACCACGCGGTTAAATCCAGCAGACGTGGTTTTTTGACGGATGAAGTCTTCTATTATTTCGGATACCTTTTCAACGTCAATCTCCAAAGGTTTCATCTGTTTATCTCCATTTTTAGTTGTATTATAAACATTTTTACAAAACAAAGATTAATTTCATAAATAATAGGATAAAATAATAGGATAAAAGGATATTGGATTTCAAGACTGAAAATCTAATAAACGAATTGATTTTTCGTTTACAAAATCCCTTTCATACGGTCTTTCGCCTATCTTCATTGCAAGCACAAGGTGTTTTATGGCATTTAGGACATCCATTGCTGTATTTTCCCACCGCTGTTTCTAAGTCTATTCCAGATATGCTTGCTAATGTGGAAAGCCATGCAAAGACATCTGCAAATTCGTCTTGCAATCTCTTTTTATTGTCCTGTGATCGTAATTCTCGTGACAATTCGCCAACTTCTTCAACAAACCAAGCAAAAGTCCCGAGCAGTCCCCGATTTGAATCTTTTTCAAGATAAATGTCCTCTATAATTTTTTGAAA
>DTPJ01000668.1 GCA_011334435.1 Candidatus Poribacteria bacterium
CAGTTTATCCCATATAGAGACAGTTTTATTATATCTTTCTCCTTCTGATATGCGTCCATTTTTATAATCCTCCATTATCAAATCAACTTCCGCTTTTGCCTTTGCGATCAATTCTTCTTTATCTTGCGGGATAACCATGTCATCTATGCAGATTGATATGCCAGCCTTTGTGGCATATTTGAATCCGAGGTCTTTAAGGTCATCAAGGAATTGAGTTGTGCGATAATTTCCATATTTATCGTAGCACTTTGCGACCAGATTTTCTAGGTCCCTTGATTTCATCTCCTTGTTGATAAAAGGAATTTCTTTTCCCAAATTATCGTCATAAAACATCAACTCCTCAGGGACGATCTGGTTAAAGATTACTCTTCCTGGGGTAGTCCTTATCAAATCCCCATTAACCCTGAATCTAATTTCAGAATGCAGACCAATATTTCCGCTATCATAGGCATAAATTACGTCATCTGCATTTGCAAAGATTTTGGAGATAGAAAACCCTGACTCTTTCTGAGTAGAATCTGATGACTCATTTGTTTTCTCATCTGTTTTCTCATCATTTTCAAAGAAACTCTTAGTCAAATAGTTACAACCAAGGACAATATCAAGATCGGGAACAGCTATTGGATGTCCGTGTGCAGGTTTAAGGATATTTTGTGAAGCCATCATTAAGAGTTTAGCCTCAAGCTGAGCTTCCGCAGATAACGGAACATGAACAGCCATTTGATCTCCATCAAAGTCTGCATTAAAGGCATTACATACCAATGGATGTATCATAATTGCCTTGCCATCAACAAGTTTGGGTTGAAAAGCCTGAATTCCCAATCTATGAAGCGTAGGAGCTCTGTTCAGTATTACAGGATGTTCTGCCACTACTTCTTCAAGCGCTTCCCATACTTCTGGTGTAGCTTTTTCAGCCATTTTCTTAGCACTCTTTATAGTTGTTGAATATCCTTTTTCTTGGAGTTTATGTATAATGAAAGGTTTGAACAACTCAAGAGCCATCTTTCTTGGCAATCCGCATTCGTTCATTCGCAATTCAGGTCCTACGACTATAACAGAGCGACCAGAGTAATCAACGCGTTTTCCAAGTAGATTCTGACGGAATCTGCCGGGTTTCCCTTTGAGCATATCGCTAAGCGACTTCAAAGGTCTATTACCTGGTCCTCGGACAATTCTTCCGTGGCGACCGTTGTCTAATAGTGCATCTACTGCCTCTTGAAGCATACGTTTTTCATTTCTGATTATCACATCGGGGGCGCGAATTTCTATTAGACGCTTCAATCTGTTATTTCTATTAATGACCCTTCTATAAAGGTCGTTTAGGTCTGATGTTGCAAATCTTCCACCATCTAATGGGACTAATGGACGTAACTCTGGCGGAATAACAGGAATAACATCTAAAATCATCCATTCGGGACGATTACCTGATTTCTGCAAAGCGGTTAGCAATTTCAACCTTTTTGTGATTTTCTTTTCTTTTTGTTTTGATTGTGTATCGTTTAGCTCTGTTTTTAATTTTATTATTTCTGAGTCTATGTCAATGTTAGTAAGCAATTCACGGACAGCAGAAGCTCCCATTTCCGCTCGGAAGTCATATCCATTTCTCTTGTATTTATTGTATTCATCTTCGCTAAGTAGTTGTCCTTTTTCCAAAGGTGTCTCTTTTGGATCAAGAACTACATAAGACTCAAAGTATAGGATTTTTTCAAGGTCTCTATGAGACATATCCAAGATAAGACCGATCCTGCTTGGCATTCCCTTGAAGAACCATATATGCGAGACAGGAGCAGCTAATTGGATATAGCCCATACGTTCCCTTCTAACTTCTTTTCTGGTAACTTCAACACCGCAACGGTCACAAACTATGCCTTTATGTTTTATACGTTTATATTTTCCACAAGAGCATTCCCAATCTTTTTGAGGACCAAATATGGCTTCACAAAATAGACCTTCTGGCTCTGGTTTGAAAGTTCTATAATTGATTGTTTCTGGCTTTTTGACTTCACCACAAGTGCATTTATCCCTTCTACCGGGTGGACAATGGCAGGCAGTTTTTTTTGCCCACTCCTTTATCTTTTCTGGAGAAGCAATTCTAATAGTGATGGCATCAAAATCATTTGGAGATACTTGGTGTATAGCTCGCAAAGTTTTTACCTCCTTAGATTAGA
>DTPJ01000171.1 GCA_011334435.1 Candidatus Poribacteria bacterium
AAAAATATTTTTGTATTGTGCCTATTTTGTATCTCCGTAATGTATTGACCTGTATGAAGCATTTCAAGGTGAAGTATATCAAAGGAATTATCTTTTAACAATTCATTGATCTTCTTCACCATATTATTTGAATAATACTTGGCAGTCGTAAAAGGTTTACCTTTAAAAACCTGTCTTGATATTGCCATAATATTGGATAAAGTTTTATTGTAATTAAATTTTACATCTAATATGTTAATCCCAATATCCCTCAAATACTTGATATTCTGTTCATCTTTATCTGATGAATTGTAAGTCAGAAACGTGATATTATTATATCTGCTCAGGTTTTGGATAAGGCTTAGGACTCTTATCCTTCCGCCATCTATTGCGGGATAAGGAATTGTCGCAGATACAAAAAGGATGTTAAGTTTCTTTTCCACAAAATCATCATCCGATATTAAAAAGCGTTAAGATTTCCGATACATTATTTATGATCATGTCAGGCTCAACAGGTTTGAAATCCTCTTCTATTTTTGTTGTTAGGACAGCGATTGTTTTCATTCCTGCCTTTTTGCCTGCCAATATGTCCAATGGATGATCGCCGACCATTATAGATTTTTCGCAATCTGCATCAAGCAAGTTCAGTGCATCCCAAAGATGCTGAGGATCGGGCTTAACCCTTTTAACGTCATCTCTTGTCAAAAGAACATCATAGACAAATCCTGCTTTTTCAGATGTTTTTTGGACAGCGAGACGACAGTTTCTTGTGACAATGCCGACCTTTATCCCGTTATTTTTTAGTGTTGCCAAAGTTTTATCAGCGTTAGGGTAGCTTTTTGATGTCTGGACAGCGGATAACTCAATGTCAATTAATATTTTATCTGCCTTTTCCTTAAATTCCGATGCTAAAATTTTATCTTTTGCAGATAAAGCATCAAAAATTTCATCAATGGCTTCTAACACGTAAATATCTGACTTTGGAGAGACGCCATATATAGAGCCAAGCGACAGGATTTCCTGCCGCATTTTGGCAAAATCTATTTTTATATTAACAAGTGTGCCATCAAAATCAAAAAGCACAGCGTCAATTTTTTTATTCATAAAGATCATAAATCATTTAGATACCAAGATCGTCGTTGAGTTCTTTCTGATAGCCCTCAATTTCGCAATTTTCAATATCGCTCATCTTAACTGGCATATTATACCATGATGATTCAAGGCATGCCATACATATCGCTTCATCTTTTAGACCTTCAATCCCATCAACTTCATACTTACTGCCTGTCAGCACTGCATCGGCAAAGTCCTTTAACTCAATAGCGACTGTATCTGTTATGCCTCTTGGGAAGAATTTTTCCTTCTCTTCTTCGCTAAGGCTTGCCATAAACATCTCGTGAATCTTGCTTGCCTCAATAGATTCTTTCCTGAGATTCACGTTTCCGCTAAGGTCAATAGAACCTTCACTGCCGTGTATAACATGACCGCCAAAACCTCTTCCCGGTGCAGCTCGGCAGATGACCCACTGCACAATTATATCATTTTCAAACTTGATCGTCGCAAAAGTTGTATCTTCAACAGTTACAGGTATTGGGTCTTCCATAGTATCAGGTTTTCTATATCTAAACGGCATATAGCTTCTAACTGTTGCGAAAACTTCCAAAGCCTCACATCCGAGATGATACCTCATAAGATCGGTAAAATGGACTCCGCCATCAAGTAGCCAGCCTGCACCTGCCTGATCCTTGAAATCACGCCAACCCCAAGGACCTAATGCTTCGCCGACATCTTGCCAAAAGAAGATTCTTGGCTTACCGATATATCCTTGCCTGATCGCCCAATTGACCGCCCTATGAGAAGGAGAACGTCTATAGTTTTCTGCGACAGCAAGCACTTTTTGGTTTTCCTCTGCTGATTTTACTATGAGATTGCATGCCCGCATAGTAATGCCCAGAGGTTTTTCAATTATAACATTTATGCCAGCCTCTAAACATGGAACAGCAAGGATATGATGCGCCCTATGGACTGCACATATATCAACCGCTTGAAGTTCCTTCTCGTTTTTAAGCATTTCATCAACATCTGTGTAAACCTTTGGCATTTTTCCTTGAAATGCGTTAACCTGCTCAGCTCTTGCCATTGCGTTGGCTTCTACGATGTCGCATGTTGCCACTATATCAAAT
>DTPJ01000472.1 GCA_011334435.1 Candidatus Poribacteria bacterium
CATTCTTAACTTTCCCCTTCCATTAGATTAGGAGATTGTAGAATATGGATTATATCCTACAATCTATATCCCAAGTTCTGCTAATAATTACGCATACAAAGGACCCAAAACCTTGCATGTCTCCCTATCTCCGCCAAGACGTGTCCAAAGTGTTGGTCTGAATATTCTGCATTCTTCTATATTATGATAATCTACTGGGATTCTTAGCATTGCTGACATCGTCAAAACTTCCTCGCCGATATGCCCGATAGCTGCGGAGACATGGTTCGGATCGATCCCTCTGCTCATTACATCAAAGGTATCTATACAATCAGCAACGACAAAAGTATCAGGCCAAGTTGGATCAGTTCTCATTCTGACATATTCAGCGACCTTTTCTGGCAGATCAATTGTATGACCCTCAATTACGCTTACAGTCAAGTCTGTGCCTATCCTATTAAATCTGATCATAGTTATCGGCAAATTCCCTGGTGTTACGAAATGAGTTGATAGACCATCTCCGGGGAAATATCCAAGCGACGCAGGTTCCCAAACAGTGCCTTTTATTGCTGATTCCATTCTCTTTTCATCTGGCGTTAATGATGGATCAGTTGCCCAATCAAGAGCAGCAGGACCGCTGTTGATCAAATGCAAAAATCCTGTTGGTGCTATTGATTCAATATCTATTCCCATAGCATCTCTGATCTTCTTTGGCGACCAATAAGTTCTCAGATCGGCGAAAAGTCCAGAAAATCCTGTTAATAAAACCGCCCACATCATACCCATTCCATTTAGATAATCATTTTCAGTTGCATGGACTATCGGTGGACGGATACCGTTCCAGTCAAACGTGCTTGAGTTAATAGCCTCTGGAAAGTCAAAATTTGGTAGCCAGTCAGTCCAATAACGTTGACCTGCTGTTCCACCAAAAAGTGCATTCAGTCCTTGTGACCTTTCCTCGTCTTCAATTACATCATTTCCTCTCATAATGTCACGGATAATCAGTGTCATTGGGATAAGATAATCATCAACAAGTTTCTTGATTTGTGCAGTAGTCCTTTTCTTCGCGGGGTCTATGCGTCCTTTAAAGCTCTTGAAAAACCATTCAGATGCTTTTTTAGCTTCTGCTTTATCAAACATACCCTTTTGTAATCTCATATAAAGTTCAAGCTGATCGACGTGGACGTGCTTCATTCCAAACCATTGGGCGAGGATGTCGCTAACTAATTCTGATCCTGCAATTCCCATTGAGACGTGACCTATACTAGCATAGCTTTTTCCTCTCATAATCGCTATTGCAGAGGCACTTTTAACAAATTGTGTGATCCTTTTGATGCTTTCTGGATGTAATGGAGCGGAAGGGTCCATATCCTCAACATCTGGTGGATATATACAAAATACAGGGTTTCTATGAGCGGTTGCAGATGCCCTTTTTGAATTCAATAAAACTGCACCAGGCCAAGCTGTTCCATTCATCGCCTCATAGGCAGTGATCCATTCTGGATGACCGAAAAAGCTCGTCTCCCAACCCATTGACCATGTACACATTGAATTAATAACAATACTGACACCTGCTGATTCAAACTCCTTTTGGACAATCGCTGCATCTCTCGGACCGCCGACAGGGACACTACCTTTAACTACTTTCAGTTTTGTTCCATCATACATTGTGATTGATTCAACGAGTTTGACAACTTTATCAAGACGATTCATAACAACAGGCATCTGTTGTGCTTTGACACTGCCTTCTGGAATATCAGGAACTGGATAAGTGCGTGGGTCTATTGTCGCATAAACTCCTACTGTTGGGGGATTTCCAACTAATGGACGTATCATTGATTGCTCCTTTCCATTTTTTGCTAAATGCTAAACCTTGTTCATCAATTTGATTACTATCATCTCATAGGATAAAAGCATTTATGCTTTCTTTCGCTTATAAAAATTATTCTGCTTATCAATTACAAATATTTATTAGATAGATTACTACAAATTATTGATAATATCAAGATATTAATTCTGAACTGAGACTGTATCTGGTAATTCTAAGATGCTAACCAAAACCAGTATTTATCAAAGTTTGAATTAAATGTTTATATGAAAATGCTCATTAAGTAAAGCAATGTATCATTCCTGCCCCTACTCCCTGCTCCCTGCTTTCACAGGGACAAGCTTCGCAGGGA
>DTPJ01000607.1 GCA_011334435.1 Candidatus Poribacteria bacterium
CACCTCATCTGAGATATTTGAAAACATCAATTGAGGGGATCGCTATACCATTCGGATTAGCAAAAAAGCGTGATAACGGATATGATCTTAATGTTGACATCAGCAAGACACAATTATTGGCTAAGATCGTAGGTTTAATTCCCCAAAAAGGCAATAGCAGTTCAAAAGAGAATAACGAGCTTGTCCCTTATGATTGGCTATATCAACAGTTGAGAAAATCAGAATACGGCATAATTGCCCCTATATTTGAGCTTTTAGTTGTCTCTTTGATGAGAAAAGGTCAAGTAATCGGCTACAATAAATCCAATGTTCAAGTGTCTATGTCCAATATTGGATTTCCTGTCTCCAATTATGTAAGTCAGTTAGGGTTAGGACGACTTATTGACAATGAACTACGATGGCAGTTGGGAGCTGTAATAGAATCTATATTCGGTGAAAAGCTTCAAGATTACGACGTAGAAAAACAAGAGGAGATATGGTCAAGACTATGTGATCTTAGAGAAAAAGTATCACGAAACGTTATGACATGCCGACAAGAATTGCAAGCCCTAAGCGATCGGCTTTCTGCTTCTGTTGTTGATATACCTGAAATTATGGACGGATTGGTGAAAACTCAAAGCCTTCTCGCTGAGATAAGACCTTCGCTTAGTTCAAAAGAGGGAATTGAGCATTTTCTGAAGATGATACCGTCAAAATTATCTCCCGAAGACGATATTCGCAAGCTAATAAACAAAGCAGAATCTATCAGGGTATTTGTCAACGAGGAATTGCAGGAATTGCTTGCTATTCGCAACTATATCTTCAACCCTAGCTTAGTAATACCTGATAATGAAAAGTATCAGAAACTACATGAGCTTAAAGAGAAGGTTGAATCTCTATTGAAAATAGATGAAAAATTCATCTTTGATGGTGGTATGGACAAGCTAAGAGAAGCCTTTAAGCAATTTAAAGAGGCTTTTATAAGTATATATTCAGCAGAACATAAAAAAGCAAATGATTCAGTTGATTCTGAAAACCTCACACAGATCAGAAATTCTGACAATTATCAGTTATTGACACAACTTGCCAAGATCAGTATAGTATCAGTTCCTAATGATATATCAAAGATAAACAGGCTTATTGATAACGAATTCAAACGTTCTTGCGAAAGGGCTGTTAATGAAGATTTGGAAATATCGCCTATATGCAGATGTGGATTTAAGTTAGGGACGGAATTAAGATCAGTTTCCGCATCTGACATAAGCAAAATGTTAGAATTAGGCATCAAGCAATATGTAACTGCCTTGCAAGAACCACCTTATGGTGATCAGATTGAAGACTATATGACCAAGATGCGACAGCTTGATCAGGACATACCAGAAAAGGAGTTGACAGGGTTATTAAGGCTTGATCCAGATATAATGATAGATAGCTTAAAAGATGAGCTTGCAAGGCTTTTAACTCCGACTGCGATCCAGCATTTAAATCGTGCCATTGGTGGAAACATTATCATAGTTAAACGTAAGATGTCTCAGTTGTATCAGGACTTAGTGGACAAGAAGTATCCAAAATCTCGCGTCAAGGAGATCGTCAATCAATGGTTAGAAGGCGGAGACAAAGAGAAACTGCCCGATGATGTTTATATTATGATTGAAGATGAATGACGTTAAAATTGATAAGCCTTCGTTAGTTTGCGTATCCTTCCTCTATAACTTCTACTAATGCTATAGAATATAGACATTGTAGAAGTATAAATCGGAAATTCTGACTGCCTACCGATCAAACTTTCCTAATTTTCAAACTGAAAGCTAACCATAGTATCAATTTCTCACTATTTATAGCAATGACTAAACTTCGGACAATTTACAAATTATAATCACATAAAAAATTGACTTGTGATTTAGACTCATAATTGAATAATATTTTTTCTTAATGGTCTTTTTCAAGTGGAAATTTTTTGGCTCTTTTCCATTGAGATTTTTCGCTTCGCTCAAAATGACATTTATGTGTCACACTGAACGAAGTGAAGGGTCTTTTTAATGTTTAAATATTGGTTTTCTATTGCTATTAAAAGTAAATTCGGTTAACTGACAACATTTTTTAACTCAAAATTGTTCAAACTTTAGTAACAATGAAAAAATTATCGTTATGATTAAAGTTAATACTACATTCTGCCGA
>DTPJ01000338.1 GCA_011334435.1 Candidatus Poribacteria bacterium
ATTAATACGTTCTACTGTTGCTTTATAAAACGTGAGGTTTACCACATTTGACTCTTGGGAATTTCCAAACTGGTCAACCATCGGGAATGATCCCGATAAAATAACATAGTTGTAATCAATTCCACTTTGAGCAAGTGCCTTTAATATATCGGTAGCGTCGGATTTTGCGCCAAATATAATGAGGCTTTCACTAAAATTATCATTTATTGCCCAATTGATAAAGATAGCGCCTTTTTCAGGGTCATCAAAATTAAGAGCGGTAAGTCTCGGAACATTCCTATTGCCAGAACCTAAAACTCGTTCAATCTCGGCCTTAAGTGCGGCATGTGGCTCTAAAGTTGCGGTTGGTTCAGGCGTATTTGTTGGCGGTAAAACTTCAGTTGGTGTTTCGGTAATTTGAGCCGCTAGAGGTGTTGTCGCCACTTTAGTGGTCGAAGTTGCTGGAGTTTTCTGATTCAAAATTACAATCGGAACACTACATAAACAAAAGATAACGAAAAGACTTGAACAACCTAAAACAACTTTTCCGACGATACCTTGCTTTTTGAATGTTTCTTTCCACCACACAAAAAACCGATTGATCGTTCCCATTGTTTATCCTCCTTAAACAATTTTGATTTTGCTGGACAGCCAGCCAACGCCCCGCTTCACTTACCGCCGACTCTGGCAAGAATCCTTCCAATAACTAGAGCCTAAGCTGCCTCAAAGCGCGCGCATACCCACGCCGAATGCGTTCAGGTGCAAACGGTGTTAGGCCACTTTTATCTATTTGATGTCATTTATTGTAATCATTTTGCTATCTGGCGCAGGTATCCAATTCCAGGTGAGCGCATCTCGAATAATCACATCAGGTATTTTAATCTCGCCTTTAGCAAAACGAATTCCACGCTCAGTAAGAACTCTTATTGAATTATCTTTACCATCTTCAAGTAATCCCCATGGTTGGCGGCTCAATTTTGAATGATTAGCATACGCTCCTCGTCCAGCATTTGCTAATAATTCAGCGTTTGTAATGGGGCGAGGATTGCCATTGTTCCAGGCATATTCAATAATGCGTTTGAAGTAAGGTAAAAATTTTTCTGTATCTGGTCGGAATTTAGTATTTTTAACTATTGCCACTGGAGGCATGTCAGGACCGATATAGCACTTCGATAAAGGATGACCGTCTTTTGCTAATTTTTCTTGCAACGGTGATGATAACGCATTAAGGGTTAGGAAAGGCATATGCCTGCCCTTTTCGTCATCTAATCCATTTATAGATAACGAATGCAATGCTCTTGTAAAAAAGCCTCCAAAAGCCGTCTCAAAGGCTTGTGTATCTAAACTTGTTGATGCTAACAGTGCATAAGAACTAGCATAGTTTCTTCGTAGAAATTCATGCATTTGGTCAATTACTGTTATAGTACCTTGAGGGGCAGTAAGGCCACTGAAACAAGAATCAATTATAAAAACTGGAAAAACATCAACCGCTGATAATGTCTGTACAACCTCACGGAAATTTACAGTACTCAATGCTAATATTTTACTTTCATCTATTCCAAAAGAAGTATCTTTTAGACAGAAAGCGAATTCATTAGTTCCTAAAATTGCACCATGCCCCGAAAAATAAAATATCAATATATCGCCTCGGGCAGATCTTGATAGTGTATATTCTAATATTGCTTTCCGAAACTGATTGCTTGTTGGATTCAGAAAACTAATGTACTTTGAATTATAAAGGCTGACCTGGCGATTTGTGTTGAAAATTTCATCAACCATTTTCAGGTCATTTCTTGTTCCTGCTAATTTAGGCAATGTAGAATAATCAGAGACTGCAACAGCAATGACGCTTGTTCGATTTATATTGACTCGAATGTCATCTTGCTCATTGCGTGTGGTAAATCGAGCTCTGGGCGACATATTTCTCCATCCTAAATGGCCTAACTAATGCATAACACACCACTTTGCGGTATATTTAGCTATATACAGTCCTAACGAACATTATATAAGAAAATGCTGTATTTGTAAATCGGGAGGTGATCCATGCTAGCACCGAAAAAAAAGACTCCTTGACCAGGTCCGTGATCGGTTGCGGTTGAAAAATTACGCCTACCGGCCTGAGAAATCGTATCTATATTGGATCAAACAATACATCCTGTTTCACAATAAACGCCACC
>DTPJ01000888.1 GCA_011334435.1 Candidatus Poribacteria bacterium
GGGATAAAAAGAGATTTAATGTTTTTTCTTGTCATTAAAAATAAATTTGGTTAGCTAACAATTTTTTAATTCAAAATAGTCCAAAGTTTAGCAAAAAGACAGGAATTTTTGAAAATGCTCAGGCAGACTCCTTCAACTTTTAACCTTTAACCTTTAACTTTTAACCTTCAACCTTTAACTTTTAACCTTCAACCTTTAACTTTTAACCCTTTTACCTTATTTATTTTAGAAAATGTCCGAACTAATGTCCTAAGTTCAGCTATCTATAATTGACATAAAAGGCTTTTAATGCTATATTTTTAGGTATTAAATATTAGAAAATGTCAAATTCTGGATGAAATTGTAGTGTTATTAAGAAGTGAAGAATCTCCTTTCTGCAATAATAATGAGATTTTTCGCTTCGCTTAAAGTGACATATTGAGAAATTGTTAAATGTCGGATATTAGATGTTCCCTTTATTAGAAATAAGGAATTTAACTCATTATTTCGCTGGGCTTAAAGCGGTATCTAATTTTAATCTAACGCTTTATAGTAAGGAGATCGTCGGTCTTATAGGTCCAAATGGTGCTGGAAAAACCACAGTATTTAACCTTATCTCTGGACTTCATAAACCATCTTTCGGAGAGATATATTTCAAGGGCGAGCCAATTCACGGAAAAAGACCTTATCATATAACAGAAAAAGGGATTGCGCGAACATTTCAAAACATTAGATTATTCTCCGATATGAGCGTTATAGAGAATATCAAAGTCGCTTATCATTATAAAAGGAAATATGGCATTTTTTCTGCATTTATGGCGGATAAACAATTCCAAAGGCACGAATCAGAGATAGAGGATATGGCTAATAACCTTTTGGATATGTTTAATCTTCGGGAATTTGCAGAAAAGAAAGCAGGTTCACTGCCTTATGGTCAACAACGTAGGCTTGAAATAATAAGAGCACTCGCAACTGAGCCGGAGATTTTATTGCTTGATGAACCAGCTGCTGGTATGAATCCCGTTGAAGCAGATCAACTCCTTCATACGATACATGACCTTCGCGATAGATTTAATCTCACAATATTTTTGATAGAACATCAAATGAAAGTTGTTATGGGGGTATGCGAGCGGATAAAGGTCATGGATTTTGGAGAGACGATCGCCGAAGGGACACCAGAACAAATTCAAAAGGATAAAAAAGTTATAGAAGCATATCTCGGTGAAGAAGGATGATCCTTGAAGTAAAAGACCTATCTGTAAGCTATGGTGGAATTAGGGCATTATCTAATGTCAGTATTTCTGTCAGAAAAGGTGAGATCGTCAGCATAATCGGCGCAAATGGTGCAGGCAAATCTACAATGATGAGAACCATATCAGGTCTGATCAAACCTGATTCTGGAAGCATCATCTTTGATGGTCAAGAGATCGTCGGTATGCCTCCTCATAAGATAGCAGAAATGGGCATAAGCCATGTTCCAGAAGGACGAGGCATATTTTACAACTTAACGGTGATGGAAAATCTACAAATAGCTACGTCGGCGTTAAAACATAAAAAAAACATAAAAAGCGAGTTTGATAAGGTTTTTCAGCTATTTCCAAGGCTTGCAGAACGTAAAAAGCAATTAGCAGGAACGCTCAGTGGCGGTGAACAACAGATGCTTGCTATGGGACGCGGATTGATAATGCAGGGAAAGGTTATGTTATTAGATGAACCATCAATGGGACTTGCGCCAAATTTAGTTGATATGATATTTCAGGTCATATCTCAAATCAACCGAGACGGCACAACTATACTGCTTGTTGAACAGAATGCCTATAAGGCTATAAAAGTAGCTAATCGTGTGTATGCCCTAAAAACAGGAACAATAGCATTTAGCGGAACTCCTGATAACGAGGAACTACAAAATATCCTACATAGTGCATATCTGACATAAATGTATGAAATTGATCACACAAAACTTAAATTTATCAAAGAGAGGAGATCAGAGACATGACAAAAATTGAGAAAATACACGCAAGAGAAATAATTGATTCAAGGGGAAATCCAACGGTTGAGGTGGACGTTTTATTAGAATGTGGCGCTCTTGGCAGAGCAGCAGTGCCATCAGGGGCATCAACAGGGATACTTGAAGCATTAGAACTGCGGGACGGAGATAAAAGCAGGTATCTTGGA
>DTPJ01000245.1 GCA_011334435.1 Candidatus Poribacteria bacterium
GGCACAATCAAAATTGATGCCAACTTTTATCATTGAATTAGCAAACGGTTGTGTTGGATACATACCAACAGAAGAGGCTTTCTTAGGCGGAGGATATGAAACCGATCTCGCCCGTTCAAGCAAGCTGATCCCAAAAGCTGGTGAGATGGTCGTCCAAAAGTCTATTGAACTATTAAATCTTTAAGAGGTGTCAAATTGAATTACCTTAACCATTGGTTAGCCAGACCATATCAAATAGAACGTCAAATTAATAAATGGCAAAAAGATAAAAATAATAAGGACATTTTAGATATAGACTTCGTTACTCAATATGTCGGATTAAAGGCTTATGGTATAACTGTCACAAATAAAGCCATTCCATCAGATAAGAAAAAGAAACTCTTATTCTCAGTCCCACATGCACACGAACCTGCTGGCACTGTTGCCTGTATGAACGTAATAAATCAGCTTTTAACTGATCAAAACCTTGATGGCAGTCAATCTGATATTCTTGATAGGCATAATATCTTGGACAATTGCGTTTTGAGTTTCATCGCCGATGCTAATCCTGATGGTCGTTCAAGATCGCCAGTTGATTTTTGGGATGGGACGAAATATACCAATGACGAGTTTTGGACGTTTATGAGAGGACGCGATCCCGAAACTAAAAAGATGTGGAAACGTATGGGCAGATGGAGTATCAGGAATGAAACACCAGAGACAATAGGCATAGTCTATGAACAACTGAGCGCACATGAATATGTTGAGCCAAACAGGGATTTTGAATCTGCATTCTTTCGCCTTGTTAAAATAATATGGAATAAATACGGCTATGGACGATGGCTTGATTTACATCAGACAGAATTTGAGAATAGCAAATATAACGCGATGATCATTCTGCCGATAGTGCAAAATGAACTGCCTGAGCATATCCAAAAAGCTAATGTAGAATGGGCAAACGAGATCGTCAAACAGTGGCAAAAAGCAGGGGCAGAGCCGATGCCCGAAAGTAAGCCGTTAGGTTATACAGGAGAACAGGGGGAATATTTCCGCAAAACTTGGCGGGAGTTTATGCCTATGATTTCTGAAATAACAACGGAAGTTCAAAACAATAACACACGGACTCATCCTAACTTTCAAGCAGAACTTCAAGAGATTGCCATTAAAACGAGTATATACTTGTTAATGGGATATACGAAGAACACATAAGATTAAAAGAGGTGTTTTTTATGAAAATAGCTTTACACTCTGTCAGCTATGCTGGGGTATGGCAGGGACAGATAACGCTTTCCATTGACGACTTCATAACAAAAGCTAAAATGCTTGGATACGATGCTGTGATGCTAACCGCTAAGCGACCTCATGCGTCATTGCTTGATATGACACAATCAAGACGTATCCAAGTGCGGGAATTATTAGAGAAAAACGATCTTAAACTTGCTTGTATGGCGGGATATACGGATTTTTGCAGTGAGCTTGATACACCAGGGATACCGCTTAGAGAAATGCAGATACTTTATGTCACAGAATTAGCAAGATTAGCCAAAGATTTAGGGGGAAATCTTGTCAGAATTTTTACTGGATTTGAAAGACAAAACGCATCTTACGATCTGCAATGGGATTGGTGCGTCAAGTCAATAAAAGAGTGTGCGAAAAGGGCATCTGATTTTGACGTTATTATCGGCATTCAAAATCACCATGATATAGGGGCAGATTATCAAAGCCTTTATGACATGCTTGTTGACATTGATGAGCCAAATTGCAAAGCCATGTTTGACGCATGGGCGCCAGCTCTTCACGGCGTAGATATTATATCAGCAGTCAAAAAACTTGCCCCATTTATTGTCCATACAACTGTCGCTGATTATGTGATAAGGCAAAGATTTAAGTATGTGCCGAAATATGTTAATTATGAGCATCAATTATCAGCAGTTAGGGCTGTTCCTATGGGCAAAGGGTTTATAGATTATAAGTCTTTTTTGACGACGCTTAAAGAGATCGGTTTTGACGGATATGTTGGATATGAGATGTGTTCTATGCTTGAAGGCGGAGGGTCAGAGGAAAATCTTGACCGATGCGCAAAGATATTTGTAGAATATATGAAACAATTTTGATTTTTAAGTCCTGATTTTGGAGGAATAAAAATGGCAGAACTAAAAAAATTCACATTAAA
>DTPJ01000369.1 GCA_011334435.1 Candidatus Poribacteria bacterium
AAACAAAGATACCATAAATATTAAATGGCAACCTGCAAATGATAATATAAGCATGATCGCAGGCTATTCGGTGTTATGGGATACTTCTCCAAACTCCATACCAGAAGAATCTGTAAACATAGACGGTGACTTGTTATCGGTTAAAAGCCCGAAATTAGAATCAGGCAGGGAATATTATTTCCATATCCGTAGTGTAGATAAAGCAGGCAATTGGTCTATCAAAACAGGTCATATCGGTCCATTTATGATAGATACTGATCCTCCGCCGAAAATTCAGCAAATATTCTCAGAATCTCATATCTCTGATAATTGGTCGTCTATAAATAAAGCGATAATAAAATGGGACGAGGTGAAAGATGATCTCAGTGGAATATTAGGCTATCAATGGGGAATATCAAAAGATCATAAACCAATTTTTAACGCATTTACAGATATTCCTTTGATCGTCCAGTTAGATGAAGGCATACAATATATTTTCATAAGGGCAGTTGATAATGCCGGGAATTATGGCATGCATAATGAAATTGTCTTCAAAATTGATGCTGATCCGCCTGAGTTGCCGATCATATCCAGTCCATCACATCCCGAAAATGTATGGTATAGTAATACATCAGTGAGATTTGAATGGTCATCTCTGGATAAAATATCAGGTATCAAGGAATATAAATGGTCTTGGAGCATGAACAAAGACTCCATTCCGACAGAAGAAATATTAGCTTCCCTTAATTCAATTGAGCTTGTCGCATTGGAACCCGGCGTTTGGTATTTTAATCTCCTTGCAATAGACAATGCAGGCAATCAAAGCAAAGTATCGCATTACAAAGTCCAAATAGACCCTTATGCACCACCAGCACCAAAGATAATATCAGATATAGAGATCGGCAAAGAATGGTCAAATAGACGTGATATTAGGCTGATAATAGATTCAATAGATGTTCCAAGCGGAATTATCGGTTATAGCTATCTATTAGATCATAATCCGTTGTCAATACCAAGTGAAACTATCACTGATAAAACAGGGAAGATAGAATTTCAAAATTTAAGCGATGGTAAATGGTATTTCCATTGCCGAGCAAAAAACGGGTCAGGAATCTGGGGACAGACAAACCATTTTGAATTTAAGATAGATGCAACTCCGCCTGAAATATCAATAACATATCCAGAAAGCAATAGATGGTATAATAGCCCGATCTCACAATATTCTGGTATTGCTGATGATTCTGCTTCTGGCATAGATTGGGGTAGGCTTTATTATAGATATAACGATATTCAATCTTTATTCCATAGTGACATTATTCAAGGCAATAGATGGATAGATGAGGACGAAATACCTCACCTTAAAGAGGGAAGTTCGGTAATTCAGATAATTGTCTATGATAAAGCTGGCAACTATGCGGTAACAAATCCTTCTGTCATAATGGTTGATAGTTCAATTTCCTCTCCTATTGTCACAAGTGTAACACATCCAAATCAAGATAAGTGGTATAATAACAACGATCTTTCTATATCATGGGGAGTTAAAGAGAGTTTGTCGGGCATAGACGGTTTCAGTTGGTTATTAGATAGTTCTGAAAATACAGTGCCAAAAGAGATCAAAACGACAGATGAGAATTACATAAACATAACAAACCTGCAAGATGGGGTATTCTATTTTCACATTAGAGCAGTTGACAAAGCGGGAAATTGGAGCGAAACCTCACATTACAAGATCATGATAGACAAAACTCCACCAACTGCGAGTATAAGCCTAACGGGAATTGCGGTAACTAACGGGAATGCAACAATTGTTGGACAGGGAACAGTTGAGGTATTACTAAAAACGTCAGAGCCAGTATATAACCTTTCACTTAAATATAAGCCTGCGGGATCAATAATGACTACACCTATTGAACTTAAAGGTTTTGGAACAGAATGGAAGGGCATTTTTGATGTCACTTTACATACAGGCGATGGCAACGCAAAATTTATTTTCTCTGCTTACGACAAAGCAAATAATTTGGGCGATAATATCTCACAAGGGGAATTTTTCGTCATAGATACTTTGATACGCTCAGATTCAAATGAAGTCAAAGAAATATCCTGTCTATCTGAGCCAAAAACCAAAGTTATAATTCCATCATCAGCGTTAAATCAAGATATAAAGGTTGAAATC
>DTPJ01000441.1 GCA_011334435.1 Candidatus Poribacteria bacterium
ATTAATTTTAAGAGGCAGTTTGACGGAAATCCAACCATGACGGAGGCGGAAAATCCCTTCTGACTCTTTTACGAAGACTATCGTCAATCGGTATGTTCTCCTCAGCAGATATACGTTTTTCGTGCATCTCAAACCAAAGGTTGCTTAAACTGACTTCTCCTTCACGTATGTCAGGCACAATTGGTCGGCTTTGCAAAATATCCTCAACCCTTTTTAGATCGTTCATTTTCAACCCTGCCCTTGCTTCCAATATACGCATACGACCAACTTGACGGACTTCATAAGGCAGACTATCCATAAATTCAAGCATCTGTTTTGGCATATCCGCATCTAATAAAGCCTGACAGCATTCTAAGGCAAGGCTTGGTATATTTGGTGTCATTGAACATGCTTTAAGCAGCAAATCTGCGGATTCCTTAATTTTATTTTCACGTCTAAATAAAAAAGCCAAGTTTCTATAAGCCCATGGTGAAGGTTCAAGGGATAGCGATCTTTCCCATGCCTGACGAGCCTTATCATAATCTTTATCGTGATAAAACATAACGCCAAGGTGAAGCCAAGATAACCAATGATCTCCATGACCTTCATTGACCGCATTTTGAAGCATGTCTCGCCATTCTGACTGAACCATCCATGCCCCGGGAATTTCTAACGGAGATTTATACCCCATTGATCCTTCGTTAAGCAATTGTAGCCATGGTTTTTGATCATCTGTTAGCGAGTCATCACCAAATATAAGTGCATTTGAACAAAAAGGTTTCTCACCTGATTTTTCCCTACGAAGACGTTCCAATGCACCCCAACCTGATCCATTTTGTATCAATTCTTTCGGTCTTCTATTGGACATATCAACAGTTTTGTTTAGCATTTTTTCAAGCGTATCAATAGGCATTTTTCCTTTTAATCTCTCGTCAACATGATTATATGCCTCTCTCCAATCTTCTCCATGAACGATTTTGCTATCAGCTTGCATCAATCCATAAGCTTCAAGCCATGTCCACTCAGTGTTTGCAGGCATAGGTATATATTCAGATTGTGTCCTCGCCAATCCTGCTTGTATTTCAATATATTGTGAGTTAGGGACAGACAAAAACTCCTGCCAATGCCTTCCACCTGCTCCCATGCCCCAAACAAACATCTTCCTTCCTCTTAATCTTGATGTTGATGTCTGTATAAGTCCTTCGCCGTTTTCATCTAAACAGGTTATCCAAGGTTGTCTATCAGGTTCAATGCAGTAAAAACAATCCGCAGAACGATTAAAATTCACAGGATAGGACTGATCCATATCATCTGAGTATGGTATTGGGACAAGCGTCATCTGACCTTGATAGCCATATCTATAAGCCTGTTCTGCTGGTGCGATGACACGTCCTTTTGGCAATTCTGGGACTGCGATATTTGACCACCAATACATCGGTATTTCGCTATTATTAGGATTTACAAGCCTTATTCGGACAAACAAAAATTCTGATTTATCTGGCAGAAATGCGTCTATCTGATATGGTATAAGCCGAACACGATCCCATTCATACATACGCAAGATCGGCAATCCGTTATCATAAACTTTTGCGACAAAAAGAGGCGAGCATGTATGCGTTGTATGTCCCCATATACCGACGTTCCATTCTACACCACCACTAAACCAAGCGTTTCTGATAGCGAGGTTGCACGGTTGAAATACAGGGTTTACATATAATAGTTCACGGTTTGTCTGTTTATGTATCAATGACCAAAGCCGACCGCCGAGTTCTAATAAAAAAGTCGCTTTCAGAAATTCATTTTCAAGAACAACAACCTTAAATTCACGATCTCTTTTTACTCTGTCATAGTTATCTTGTAGCCGATGAGGCAAGCATCCATCTAACGGAGGCAATGGATTTTCAGGACCTAAATTTGCAGATGGCATCTTGAATGTCTCAATTCTAAAGTCGCTCATTTTCTTTATCTCCATAGGGAAATTTTTGTTGTTTTTTACTCTTGTAAAGTTTTCAAAGAATTTGTAAAATAACTAATGTGTGAAAATAATTCGCGAAAAAGTTAATTATAGTCCAATCTTTTAATTTATCAAAAGTTTTCACCACAAGATAATTATAAACTATATCATAAAATAGAAAAAGATAAAACATTCCTCTTATTGAGATTAGAG
>DTPJ01000076.1 GCA_011334435.1 Candidatus Poribacteria bacterium
CATTATCCGATCCGATAGCTGAATCTAATCCCCAATATCCAAATTCATTTTGATTTTTTTCAAACCAACCTATGATCTTTTCATCAATCGGTTGACCTAAATCTAATTGCGTCAAAACATAGGCACAAGTTGGGAAAGTGTTTGATGAAAGTTCGCCTTCAAAGTGCCCGTCTTCTTTTTGTAATTTGAGCAAGTGCGGAATGGACCTCTCAATGCTTTCTTTTATATTCATAAAGAAGTTCTCCAAATAGATCAACAAGTTTTGTCCAATTAAACATAAGTTTAAACATTTCCTAAAATAAATAAGATGACAAGGTTAAAGGTTGAAAGTTAAAGTTTAAAGGTTGAAAGTTGATTGATCACTGATTAATAATGAATTATTATAATTTTTATTTTAAGAAATATCCGAACTCATGTCCATTAGAATTTTAGAGCTTTAAAGTCTTAAATTATTGTGTAGTCATTTTTAATCAAATTCCATAATACTTTAATAAAAGGCTAAGTTGAATATTAATGTTGGATCAGACTAGATATGATTACTGATCACTATGTCAATGTTGACACATCTCTGTGTGTGTCAATTTAGACACAGTTTGAATTTGCAGGTTTATTTTGAGATTTTGCTATTATCAGTTGAAGCCTTATCTTATCTAACATTTCTCATATTCAGGTGTATAAAATATTTCTATCAAAAATTGGCATAATGGTTGCTATATTATATAGATGGTATTTTTTCATAGTTAAGATTCAATTATTATGATGTGAACATCCACGCTCGCAAATCTTACATGATTTGACAAGCATTATAGATGGTGGATAATTGTGGAAATAGTTATTGGGTTTATATGTAGTGTAATTGGGATCGCTTTAGGTTTTTTTGTTCTAAAGCTGATCTTTTTTGTCCTAAGTTATGTAGTTCAAAAAAAAGATTAACCTAATTGGTTAATGTTAACTTGTTCAATGTCTTGTTGGCACTTGCTTTCTGTTGCAAGTGGGGTTACTTAGTAATACCAAGCATATTGCTTGGAGAACGTTTATTTGGAGGTAATGCAAATGAGGTATATGACCTTTATTTTGGCTATCGTTTTGGCAGTTGGTTTGATGGTTGGTTGCGCTCAGAAACCGCCTACAATCACAAAAGTTGAACCAAATCAATCATCTTTGGCTGGTGGAACAGAGATCACTATTACTGGAACAGGTTTCAAGGCTAATCCTGCACCGACAGTCACAATTGGTGGCAATCCTGCAACTGGTGTAAAAGTTATAAGCAAGACAACTCTGAAGGCGACTGTCCCTGCTGGCAGTGTTGCTGGTCCTGCTGACATAGTTGTTCAAAATGCAAAGGCAAAAGTAAAGTCACTTCCATTCAAAGGCTTTTCCTATTATGAAGATGTAACCGCCACAGTTAGCCCAGATTTTACGATGGCTCCTCCAGAGGGCATTGAGGCTCCAGCTAAGATTGATGTAACATTCAATCAAGATGTTGATCCTGCTTCAGTGGTTATAAAGGTTACTGATTCCACTGGTGCTGAAGTCGCTGGTAAAGTTGCACAAGATGCAACAGCTCCAAAGACGTTTAGCTTTACACCAGATGCCCCATTTAAGTCTGGCGATTATACACTTACAGTTTCAGGTGCAAAAGGTGTAGCTGCTGGAAACGTAATGACTGAGATGTCACAGACATTCAAAGTAAAAGAAGCAGCCAAACCAGCCAAAAAAGGTAAGAAGTAATCACATCACATAAACAACTAAGGGCTTGGATCTTCCAAGCCTTTTTTATTTTTAAATTTTTACTGGAGTTAAAAATGCGGTTAAAAGACAAAATTGCACTTATAACAGGTGCTAGTAGCGGTATCGGCAGAGAGACGTCAATACTTTTCGCTAATGAAGGTGCAAAAGTGATCGTTGTGGATATTAACGATACAGGAGGAGAAGAGACCGTCAAAATGGTCAAAAACTCAGGCGGAGAAGCGGTCTATGTCCACGCTGACGTATCTAAATCTAATGACTGTGAGAATATGATTAAAGTTGCCGAGAAAACTTACGGCGCCTTACATATCTTATTCAATAATGCTGGAATTATGCACAGTCAAGATGATGATGCTATCAACACACCTGAGGAAATATGGGAACTTACA
>DTPJ01000636.1 GCA_011334435.1 Candidatus Poribacteria bacterium
CATTGGGAGATGATATAGATTTTATCGTCCATTGCCATAATGAATGGGATTTGCCGAGTGCAATAGGTTTGGCAAAAGCTGTCTCATCAAGCAATCCTTTATGGATAGAAGATGCTATGCCTATTACATACTCCGATAGTTGGAAAGCCTTGAAACATGCTTCACCAGTTCGTATTGAGACAGGTGAAAAATTAGAATTGGCGAGGGAATTTTTGCCATTTATCGTCAATGAAGCAGTTGACGTTATTCAACCAGATATTGTGTTTGCAGGCGGTTTCACCGGTTGCCAAAAGATCGCAGACCTCGCGGGATTATATTATATCCCTCTAACAACACACAACGTCGGAAGTCTTGTCCATAATATCGCCACAATACATTTTGGCGCTTCTACTCGGAATTTTGTTATGACAGAGACTCGCATTAGCCAATTAAAACTGATCCATGAGATGGGGCAGGAAGAAATTATTGTCCAAGATGGAAAAGTAAAAGTTCCAGATGGACCAGGGCTTGGTATTACATTGATAGAGGACGTCTTAAAAGCTAATTTGGAGACGGGCGAGCCTTATTGGGATTGATTAGAATTTTGTCATTAGCGATATTCTATGAGAGTTTCCGAGTTCATGGCTTAAAAAGGCATAGTCAACAAGGAAACTCATTTCCGATTCCCCTTTTGCGAAGGAAACGTTTAGACCAGCACCAGCGGTAAAATCTTTTCCTTGAAGACCGGCTCTTAGAGCTAAAAGATCATAGAGTATATACTCTATACCATAGTGCATTCCTAATCCATATCTTGTATTTGCATCTATTGAAAGTAATGCCTTACTTGATATGCTTGGAATGTCTCTGAAATACGCTATGCCAAATTTGAGATTTGGTTGGATTATGTCTGTATGCGATGGAGATGATGTAGTGTTCCATATAAGCCGAGTTTTGAAGAAGTCCTGAGCTATTATTCCGATAGACAGATCAGCCGATCTTTGATCCTGATTATCTGACAATAGGCTTGATCTCCATATAAATCCAACATCACCACCTAATCCGATCGCATTTCTTTTTGCACCTGATACTGAGTTATACAAAAACTTAACTGTTCCACCTAACTGAAAACCTGTATTTCCTAAAAAATCTGATTTCAATCTTTTTCCATAGGATAACATAAAGGCGTTCTCGGTATCCTGCATATATCCGACAATCTTGGGGCGATTTGATGCACTTATGGGGTTTGAAGTTGATAATTGTGTCATAGGAATATCCCCAATTCCAAGCCTTATCCAACTCAAAGCAGTTGTCCCTGATTTTCCAATAGGTTGAGTGATATTGACAAAATCATAGTTATCAAACCCAAACATGCTAGTATGCATAAATATCAATTCGGTCTGCTTTAATCCGCCAAGTCCTGCGGGATTCCAATATGCAGATGTCCCATCATCAGCAACAGCAACGAAGCTTCCTCCCATTCCTAATGCTCTTGCTCCTGTGCCAATGCTAAGGAATTCACCAGCGTATTTTTCTGATCCATAAGCAGTAAAATGATTGTAAAAGGAAAATAAACTTACTACAATTAGAATAATGGAAATTTTTAATGTTTTATTATTCATGCCTTAAAAATCCTTGATTTTCAATTGCCAAAAACTATATTTATATTCCTAATATATGATCATTAGTAGCTATTATACCACGAAAATTCCAAATATTCAATGTAGATTTTGAACTAATAATAATTAACTAATACTATTTCTCACTTTATCTTATATGAGAGTCCAACTCAAAGTTTTAATCAGTTAGCCACTAAGAAGGAGATTTTTTGACTATAAATTCAGGAAGGCAAATTTATCTCAAATCAATAATATCGCCAGTATTGTTGATAATCAATTTATCACCGAAAGCATATCGCAATTCCGAAAGCGCAAATGCCCCTGTGCAATGACATAAAGCCATTTTTTCTATATTAAACTCCCTTAAAGCCTCTATTGTCTTAAGGATTACTTCTTTGGTTGCATCTACAAGATGGATTCCACCGATTATATATGATATTGGCGCATTATCTGTCATTGCTCGGACATGGTTAAGTATATTGATAACGCCAGAATGACCACATCCGAATATGACAGCAACGCTATCATCTCCATAAACTATCA
>DTPJ01000710.1 GCA_011334435.1 Candidatus Poribacteria bacterium
TGGAGGACATGTTGAGGTAGAAATCAATTCTGCTAAACTTGTCAACATTGATCTATCAGAACGAGGTTCGCTTAAAAATATAAAGTGCATTTGTGCGGTATCAAATCTGCCAATTTCAATCGCCCAAAGGCAAAAAGATCGAGTATCAGAAGTGCTTAAATCAAAAGGGCTGAAAGCAGATTTTGAGATAATCAACGCTCCATCTCGGGGACAAGGAACGGGGACTTTTATCCTTGCCGAATTTGATAAAAGTATCGCAGGATTTTCTTCTCTTGGCGTCAAAGGCAAAAGGGCTGAGCAAGTAGCTGATGAAGCATGCGAAAGTTGTCTTAAATTCTTTGAATCGCAAATGGCAATTGATGAGCATTTAGCAGATCAGCTTATCCCGCTAATGGCTTTGTCAAAAGGTGTCTCGCGGTTCACGACATCAAAAATATCCCTTCATCTTTTGACGAACATTCATATAGCAGAGCTTTTTCTCCCTGTTAAGTTTCATATATCTGCTGAAAAGGATCAGCCAGGCGAAGTTTCTGTTGAAGGGATCGGATATGAGTTTAATTGATATGATTTTTCAACTAGTAATATAAAACATGCCTATATGCTTGTTTATTTAATATAAATTTACTTTGGAGGTATTGTAATGATCAGTTCTGAAATTGCCCCACATTTAGAATTCAAAAATAATGGGTCAAAAATCATATTATTTGTTATTGATGGAGTAGGCGGACTTCCCCTACCTAAAACGGGTTTGACTGAGTTAGAAACTGCAAAAATTCCTAACCTAGATAGATTAGCTTCCAAAGGTGTGACTGGTATGATAACACCTATTGCACCGGGAGTTTCGCCGGGTAGTGGAGTTGCACATCTTGCACTGCTTGGATATGATCCTTTCACTTATGACGTAGGTCGCGGTGCAATCGCTGCTTACGGAGTCGGCTTAAAAATGGAAGAAGATGATATTGCAGTGAGGGTAAATTTTGCTGGATTTAACTCCGCTGGTGCTGTTGTTGATCGTCGTGCAGGACGTTTGGCTACCGAAAAAAATATGGAATTATGTAAACTGCTCCGTGAAATTAAGATACATGATGTAGAAATAATTATTGAAACAGTTATGGACTATCGTTCCGTTGTAATTTTCAGAGGTGAAGGCTTACACCCTGATATATCCGATTCTGATCCACAGGCAACAGGTGAAGGCGTTTTTCCAGAACCTGTTGTTGCCCTGAAACCGCGGTCAAGATACGCCGCAAGCATTGCAAGGACATTTATTAAAGAAGCAAACGACATTCTCCAAACCAAAGAGGCAAAAGCCATTGCTGAACTTCCTAACGGTCAACATCTCGGCATATTGACAAGAGGATATTCAGATAGACCTAAACTTCCGCTTATGCAACATCTATACGGTCTTGAAAGCTTAGGTGCAATAGCTTCATATCCAGACTATCGTGGAATTGCAAGAATTGTCGGTATGGATGTAATCTATGACGGACATGAACTAAACGACGAATTTGATAAATTAGAGGAAGTCTTCCATAACTACGATTTTATATTTTTCCATGTAAAAGAGATTGACAGTGCTGGTGAAGACGGGAACTTTGATAAAAAAGTGAGCCTTCTTGAAGAGATTGATAAGCAGATTAGCCGAGTAGAAGACCTATCACCAGAAGTATTAGTTATCACAGGCGATCATTCAACCCCTGCTGTATATAAAGGTCATAGTTGGCATCCTGTGCCGTTTCTTTTAGTTAGCAAATGGTGTCGTCCTGATAATGTCAAAAGATTTTGTGAAAGTGAATGTAGGAACGGTGAACTTGGATTATTCCATGCAACAGAAGTTATGCTTTATGCTCTTGGAAATGCAGGACGAATTGATAAATTCAGAGCATAATAGAGCTATGATATGGATATTGACTTGATTCAATCATATATAGCGTTTAAGTCACCATCACCGCGTCCCTTGCTGGTGTTGATAGACAGGTCTCAAATATTGCCTATTGATGGGATATTAAATATCTTAGACAGAAATTTCCTTATAGTCCCTTATGAAAATGATCTTCAAATAAGAGATGTCCTTGAAAAATATAAGGATAATATGCAAGACAAAAGGTTTTGCATAGTTACATCAAAAGAAA
>DTPJ01000046.1 GCA_011334435.1 Candidatus Poribacteria bacterium
AAGCTATAGTCATTGAGAAAGATTCAAAATGTCCGAAATTAAGGGATGCAGAGAATAACTTCATCTATTGAACTTTAGTTAAACCCTAACTCTTTCAATTTTAGACAATATGTAGTCCCAGTTCTATGATGGCTCGGATAAATAAGAGGCAGAAGTAAATGGAGGGATATCATAAGGCGTTTCATGGATGATCCCATGAACTATCTCAGGGAATACTTCAAAAGAAACACTTCAGAATCAAGATTCTGCAATGGGCTCATACACAATTTTATGTTATTACACAGTTAGCAGTGAGGGGGACTTATGTCCCAATGTCGGCGCAAACTATTAAATCTTTAACTTTTTCATGTAAGGAAATGGACCAACCTCCCTTGAGTACTAAAAATTATAAATATTGTGCTATTATAGTTACTTATAATAGAGTTCCAAATCTTCAAGTCATAAATAAATCAATATTGGAAGGAACTCTTGACCTTCTTATCATCTCGGATAACAGTGGAAATAAATCCCTATTAGACGGAATTAGGCAACAGTTTATTCCAGAGAAAAGTAATAAATATATTATCATTGAGAACAATTCAAACCTTGGGATTTCTAAAGCAATGAACATCGCTCTAAATGAAGCCAGCAAACTGGGTTACAACTTTGCATTTTTACTGGACGATGATGCCAATATTTCTGATGATTTTTTTAAGTTAGAGAAAGAAATGATAGAAAATTTGATAAATGATGGCAATAAAATAGGTGCGGTTTGTCCAGCAGTATCAAATAATTTTAATCATTTAGGGAAGCAAGTTAAAAGGTACTACGCAAGCGAGGTTAAGAGGTGCATTACCTCCGGTATGCTTCTTAACGTATCCGTAGCAAAATATATCGGAGGGTATCCAGAAAGTTTTTTCTTGGGAATGGCAGATGTAGAATTTACATATAGGATGTACCTAAATGGATTTAAAATAATCAGAATAAATCGTGTTTTGATATGTCAGGAGTTTGGGAAAAGTATAAAGTCCCCTCTGGCGTCTTTTTTAGTATTACCGATTCGTATGTTGAGTTTTTTAAATTTTAATTTAAATCGTTTTAACGATATAATTTATTACTGCCCATCATATAGCCCCGAAAGAATTAATGATATCCATATTGCTACTATATCTTACCAGAAAGAACACACGTCTCCTTTGTTGCTGAATATTAGGCTGTTCTTTGAGCGCATTATTAATATCTATTGGCATATGATGCTTTACATGCTGACTCATGATAATGACTACCTGAAATTAAATCTACGTGGTCAAAATGAAGATCAATAAGGTAATTCTAATAGGTCTGTTGATAAGTGTTTTATTCTGTATACTTCCAATCTATGATGTTAGTAATATCGGTATCTGGACAATGCTTGGCCTTTCCTTTTCAAGGAACATCCCTCCATTTTTCCATACTCTTAATCCAGAGGGTTTTTTCACGCTCATACTTTTTGTTCCAGCTGAAATAACCTACGAAACCACAGCGAGCATTTATCTTACGGCCCTAGTTTTCAAAATGATAATCCTTGCTTTCTTTTTGCTTCTAATGCTGGTTGTTAATGATATGTTGAACAGAATGAATTTGAGTGAAAGGTCTCGCATTATAATAGTATATGCGCTGTTGCTCAATCCGATGGTAATTTTCATAAATTTTATATGGGCTGAGATTGAGATTATACCTGTATTTTTTGTGACACTTTCTCTATATGTTCTCAGGTTCAATCCATTTAATAGAAGGGAGATGAACATTTCCCTCTCCGTTCTGTCCCTTTTTATAGCAATTTTCTACTTCTTATACCCTGTAATTTTTCTCCCTAGCCTCATTCTGTTCACTAAAGGAAAAAGGGATAGGATAATCATACTGGTTACCAGTCTACTGGTCGGGGGACTTTTCTTATATTTGAACCTCCATGTGTTCACAGGATACCTTTATAATTACGTAGGATCACTTTCTGGCTCCATTGCCTCCCTTTCACCCAGCGCTCTGCCAACCGGATTCTTCTATTATTTCAAAGTCTTTGGAGGAACAAGGACCATTATTGAATTAATTCTGATAGCTCTTGTCTCCATCCCCTTGCCGATTGTCTTTAAGAGATACGGCCTCTC
>DTPJ01000170.1 GCA_011334435.1 Candidatus Poribacteria bacterium
GATAATTCAAGGTATAAAAAAGGCAAAATCACGTAATCCGTTATTCTTACTTGATGAAGTTGATAAGATGAGCATGGATTTTCGCGGAGACCCTTCCGCTGCCCTTCTTGAAGTTCTTGACCCTGAACAAAATAACACATTTAATGACCATTATCTTGACGTTGATTTTGACCTATCAGAAGTCCTTTTTATAACTACTGCAAACTACTTACATGCTATACCTCCTCCATTACGTGACCGCATGGAAATACTTGAACTCCCGGGATACACCGAATACGAAAAACAAAAGATAGCGGAGCTTTTCCTTATCCCTAAGCAACTCAAAGCAAATGGTTTGACGCCAGAATCGTTAAATATCTCAAAATCGGCTATTCTGAGCATAATAAATAAATATACACGAGAAGCAGGGGTGCGAAATCTTGAACGAGAAATAGCTAATATATGCCGAAAAGTAGCGAGGAAAGTTGTTAAAGCAAATTCAGACTTGCCAGTAAAGCGAACTAATATAACAGAACGAAACATAAGCGAATATTTAGGTATTCCAAAATATAATCATGGAAAGGCAGAAACAGAGGATCAAGTAGGAGTAGCAACGGGATTGGCATATACCGAAATGGGCGGGGACGTGTTGTCAATAGAAGTTACTACTATGGACGGCAACGGAAACCTTATGCTGACAGGAAAACTCGGTGATATAATGCAAGAATCTGCAAAAGCAGCTTTAAGCTATATCAGATCAAAAACAGAACAAATGCCTCTTATAAGTGTCCCAAAGGATTTCTATGCGAAGCATGACATCCATGTCCATATCCCAGAAGGAGCTGTCCCAAAAGACGGTCCTTCCGCAGGAATCACTGTTGCAACCGCGATGGTCTCTGCTTTAACAGGCAGACCTGTTAGAAAAGATATAGCGATGACTGGTGAGATAACGCTTAGAGGGCGAGTTCTGCCAATCGGTGGATTAAAAGAAAAAATCCTCGCCGCATTACGAGCCGAAATTACTAATATCATCATACCAAAAGATAATGAGAAAGATTTAAGCGAAATTCCGCCAGAAATAAAGAAAAAACTATCGTTCTATCTTGTTGATAATATGGATAAAGTCCTAGAACTGGCACTTAAACAGTAAAGTAGATATTGGATACTGGATGCTGAATATATATCTGATTTTTGAAGTCTATCATCATGCGTCTTGACCAATTCATAAAGATCAGTAGAATAGTTAAACGTAGGACAATTGCAAAAGCTATCTGTGATGATGGACGTGTTAAGGTAAACGGTTATGTAGCCAAAGCGGGTAAAGAAGTGCATGAAGGGGATATTCTGCGTTTAAATCTAAAATCAACAATACTTACCTGCCGAATATTGACGATCCCGAAAGGTAATGTAAACGCAAATCAAGCATACACGTTATATGAAATTGTATCAGAAGAAAAAATTGAACCCACTAGTCAAACAAATTAAATTTTGACTTAATTGACTCCTGTTTTTACAATGACATTAACAACTAATGGCTTAAAAAACAAAATATCAATGCTAAAACCTTCAATTTTTTATCTTTCCCTTTTAATATCTATCTTTTTTAATATCATTCCTTGTTATGCCGAAAACATTAGAATAGTTGACGAATCAAATAATGGTTTAACACTTCAATTCACCTTGCCTGATCTAATATTTGGGACAAAATCCATTGACGGAAAAAACTTTACTACTATATCTTTTGAAGGTTCTTCATATACATTAGAGGTTGGCAAACCACAAGTCCCATTTTATTCTGTTATGCTTGGCATTCCTGATTCTTCTGATCCGACAGTTTCAGTCTTAGATTCAACGACAAATCTATTGAATGGATATAAGTTGCCTACTGTCAATGATCTTGACTCAGAAGCAGAAGTTAAAAATTTAACATCTAAAAGCGGATTTTATCCAAGTGACATAGTTAAAATTTCTGTATCAGGCTATTTAAGACAGCAGAGAGTTGCACGTTTGGCTATCTATCCAGTGCATTATAATGCGTCTAACGACCAAATAAGAGTTTATAAAAGCCTTAAAATTAGTGTCAATTTTGGGAATTCAGCCAAGTCTAAACTTGCAATAACCGATTCAGATTATATTTATGA
>DTPJ01000146.1 GCA_011334435.1 Candidatus Poribacteria bacterium
AGGATATAGACATCATCGCTGTATATTCGCCTGACCATTTACATGCAGAACACTGTCTTTCCGCTTTAAAAGCAGATAAACATGTCATTGTAACAAAACCGATGGTTACATCGCTTAGCGATGCGTTAGAAATTGCCCGTTTTATTAAAAAAACAAATCTTAAATTCTTAGTAGGTGAGACGTGCAGATGGTATACCTCTTTTCTTGATCTGAAACGATTATACGATGATGGGGAATTAGGCGACGTCATCTTTGCCGAAGCACATTATGTCCACGAGATTAAGGATTTCTTCACAAAAACCACTTGGCGACTTACTGTTCCGCAGGATTTTATGTATGGTGGAGTTTGTCACCCTTTGGATTCTCTTGTTTGGATCCTTGGTGATGTTGACGAAGTCCATTGTTACGCTAATAAGGGCAACTTGTCTGCCTATCCAATTGAGGATAATTTCCTATTAAATGTCAAATTTAAGAATGGCGTTATTGCACGTGTGCTTGGTGCTTATGGAGTAATACAGCCATCTATGCCTATGATGGGACTTACCATATACGGCACAAAAGGGACTGCAACTGCAACATTTGAGGATTTTAAACCATCACAACTTAGTTTTGTGCTTGATAAATTTCTACGAAATGAACCCGCAGTGATTAACTATCCTGCTGATATGACAGGTGCTTACGGACAAGGCGATGCTGTCAAAAGATATATGAGCCATTTTGAGGATTGCATCATTAACAACAAAACTCCGCTTGAAGACGCAGAGGAAGGGACAAAGACTATTGCAGCATTATCAGCAGCTTGGGAATCTGCAAAGATCGGCAGACCTGTGAAAGTAGACTATAAAATATAGGCAATATAAAGGAGTAGAATATATGCTTTCATTCAGAAAAGATACCGCTAATATGAATCTTGAAATAGGCATACCGACGAAAATATCTTGGAAAACAAAAAACGGCAAGTTTGCAATCGGCACAATAGACGCAAGCACCATAGCATTATTCGCATTCTTAACGGGGTGGTTTATATATGGTGGGTTAAAGCCAGCATTGGCTCTACTGGCTTTTGCGATAATCGTTACTGTAACATCAATAATAGGTATGATACCATTTGCTGGTCCTGCTTTATATTGGTTTTTGGCTAAAAAATACGTTATCGCATTTGCTATCCATTGGGTTGCAAATATAAGCAATATGGTAACAGCAGAAACAGCGGTTAAATGGCCTATTGAGATTACATTTTATATCGGCTTTGCAAATTCAATATTAGCTACAATAGTCACCATCTTCCTTATCTATCGTAAACTTTCAGACAGGGCAGATGCTTATCAACGGAAAAGCTCATAATCCTACGCCAAATTCAGCTTTAAAATCATGCCATATTTCGGGGGGTATATCCTTTGTGGCAGATTCATAGACTTCCTCTACATGCTTTTTTGTGCCAGGACCGGGCATTACAATACCGTCAATTTTAAGTCCAAGGCAGAATTGTAATGCAAGGTCTCTTATACTTAGACCTCTTTTATTGCACCACTCCCACATAGCATGTGCTTTTGGGTTATTCTTAGGCTCTTGCCCTGTCAAATTATTCATAGCGAGGACACTGGCAAGAATTAAGCCGACGTCATATTTTTTTGCTAATGGGATCGTGGTTTTCGCTGCTGATTGATCAAGCAATGTATAGTCAAGATAGGTTAAAACTATATCAACTTTTCCTGATTCTATGGCTTTTCTGTGGAATTCATGGCTTCTAACACCAAGTCCGACAAATCCGATGACGCCTTCTTCTTTCATTTTAAGCAGTTCATCAAATCCGTTACCATCTGCCAAAGGATAATCTATGTCGTTAGGATCATGTATAAGGACGGCATCAATATAATCTGTTTTAAGCATTTTGAAACTGTTGTTGACGCTCCAACGTATGTCCTCAGCAGAATAGCCTCTTCTTTGTGGATGGCTTCCTGCTTTTGTTTGCAAGTATATTTTATCACGCCATCCGCCTTCAAGAGCTAAACCTAACTTTCTTTCACTATCGCCATAAGCAGGGGAAGTATCAAAATAGTTAATTCCAAGCTCAATTGCCCTACGGACAGCTTCTATTGATTCTTGATC
>DTPJ01000440.1 GCA_011334435.1 Candidatus Poribacteria bacterium
CTTTATGCTTTTGTCGCAGGTCAAAATTTGGACGAATTCCGTTCTAATGTAGATTCCGCGATCAATAGGGCAATCATGCCATCAAAATTAGTTGCTACACCTGATAGTCAGTCTGTAACTCTATCTTGGTTAAAAAGTATCAGTCCTGATGTTATCGCGTATAAAATTTACAGGAGTAAAATTAGCGGAGACGGATATACTCTAATTGGACAAACTGAGACAAATACATATATAGATACAAGCGTTCAAAAGGGTTCGTTGAGTTATTACGTCGTCAGTGGAGTGACCATAGATGGAAGGGAAAGCAAATATTCAAACGAAGTTGCTTCTGCTCCCGGTGTCCCGCCTAAGTCGCCGTCAAACCTTATAATTAAACTTGATCAATCTGGCAAGCCTTTATTGCAGTGGTCAAAAGCAGATGATAATGAGGTTGTCGGATATAAAATATTTCGCAACTCCACAGGTTCCGCTCCATGGACAGCCATTGCAACTGTTGATAAGACAACGCAATCTTTCATTGATGTCAATACTTATGATGGCAATACCTATTATTACACAATCGCATCAATTAACGTCTATAACTGGGTTAGTGAATTTTCAAATATCGTATCAATCAAACTCAAACCGCCTTTTATAGAATCAGCAAGTAGCTTAAAAGATGTTAAAACAGTTCCGCAACCTTGTTCATCAAAGGTAAAGTTTATAAATCTTACAGGTATGGCTACAATTAAAGTATATACTATTGATGGAAAGCTCGTTAAGACCATCCATCATACTAATAACACTGGCGAAGAAGAATGGAACTTGCTTAATGATTCTGGCGTCCCTTTGACAAGCGGAATTTATATATATCACATCTCAGCTTTTAAACCAGAAGAGACAGATAAGTTTGTCACCAGTGGAAAAATTGTCATTGTTAGATGAAAATTTGCCTATTCCTGCATTTTACAGTCAGATTTTTGATAGTAACGTCAATTTTTGGTTAATCTGATCAGCATAGATTAGGAATAAACTGTATCAGTTAAATGTTAATTATCTAATCCCCAAATGCTTAATTTAGATTTTCAGCTTGATTTTCTAACATAGGCATATTTCTTGCTAAATTTACTTTGTCAGTATTTTATGAAATATTTCAAATCTTTATAGGGGGAGGTCGAATAGCATTGATACAGTTAGTAAATCCTTATACATGCAAAGATTATAACAAAGTGTCGTTTTCTCCAGAGCAAGAAGAGGCAATCTGCGGTATTTCTGCCAAAGATTCCATTTCAAAGTTAGAGTTGGTCAAAACTTGCATGGATATTGTGATCAAACTTGCCAAGTGGTATTCGACCGAAAGCGGAATACCCTTTGATCAATTGGTGCAAGCAGGCGTTTTAGCAGTTGTGAGGTCTGCGGGGAATTTCTGCAACTCTGAAGAATCTAATTTTAACGATTATATAAGCCAAGAAATTATGAAGGCAATGATAAATCTATCAAAATCTGAAAAAAATAGGGTGGATAATTATGAGAAAAACTGCTAAAATTATCATTAATGTTTTATTTATTATGTTTATGACTTATCCATTAGCATATTCTGGAACATGGACCGATGAATTTAACGGCAACTTGTTAAATCCAAGATGGACAGGCGATAGAGATAACTTTTTCGTCGCTGATGGATATTTACAAGGCAGAAATGCCCATCCTGTCTTGCTCATTCCGTTAAAATGGGTTGAGATCGGCAAAGATTGGGACGATTATACAGTTAGCTGTAAAATAAATGTCGTCATGCCTAACCTTCTTGTATGCACTAAGGGGGCATTAGTCCTTCGTAGGAATGGGAACGAGGGCTACGTCTTTGCCCTCCACACTGCAACAAAGACCGTTGAGGTTTATAGGCTATCAGATGGGGAAATTTTGCTTACAAAGAATAAAGACCTTCAGCTTGAAAAATGGTATAAAGTCAAAGCAGAGCTTAAAGCAGATGATATGTTGTTCTATGTTGATGATGAGTTGATTGGCACTGTGAAGGATAAACGATCTATGACAGGGTCTGTCGGTCTTGCTGTTCAGGATGCGCTAAGTGTTTTATTTGACGATTTTAATATTACAGGTCCAAAGATTGAC
>DTPJ01000885.1 GCA_011334435.1 Candidatus Poribacteria bacterium
ATTCAAACAGGAGATAACGATGTGGATATAGATTTATCTGTTGCTGAATTACCAAGCGGCATGTTTAATGGGATAATCGGATATAACCCATCTGATAATGAAAGCGGAAAACTCATTGGGACTATTTCCGCAGAAGAATCTAATTTATTTGGCACTGGAAGACAAATCATTATAAGAGGAAAATTTGGGATCGCTGATATATATGAACTCTCATATAAAGAACCTTGGATGTTAGGAAAACCAATTGATCTTGGCTTTATGGCTCAATCAACAAACCGATCTGATAGTTTAATAGATCAAGAATTCAGGGAAAAAGGAATACGGTTAGATGTAACTGGAAAAATAATCGGATTAATTAAGGGTTCAGTCGGATTAGCATATAAACAGATAAAATCCTTTCCTGTCAATAAAGATTTAGGAAACATAGACTATATAAATAAACACAAATACAGCGTCATTTTTGAATTGCAAAGAGATAGCAGGGATTTTTTCGTCAACGCAACTAATGGCAGATTTGATAAAATCGGAAGCGAATTTTCATTAGGAGATGTTAAGATAATCAAGTTATGGATAGACTTAAACCAATACTTTAAGATATATCGTCAACAGGTTCTTGTTATCGGCATACATGCTGGCAGAATGTGGGGGGATGATATTCCAATAACCGAGCTATTCTTTTTAGGTGGAGCGAATACTTTAAGAGGATATGCCGAAGATATGTTTAGAGGAGAGGGAAGGGCGTATTCTAACATTGAATATAGATTTTTGACGGGCAATAACTCGCAGTTTTTCCTTTTTTTAGATAATGGGACAGTTTTTTCAGAAATAGGAGGCTTTAATCCTTTAAAAGTTGGATATGGTCTTGGTATGCGTATTGAATCAATGAATGGCGTTATAAGCATGGATTATGGGTTAGCTAAGGGAGAATCAATACTTAAAGGCAAAATTCATGTCAGTCTTGGCACGGTTTTTTGATGAAAATCATAAGTATCTATTTAGGATTAAATTCATTGATAACCGCATATTCAGTGCAATCACTACTGCAAGCATAGCTTATGATAGTGTTTTTGTCTTTAACGAAACAGCCCCCGCAGAAATTAAAACTTGCCCCATCTTTGCAAGACATCTTTTTACTGCTTTCTTTTTTTATTATATCTGATGGGCGATTATTTAAATGCAATGAAAATAAATCCATATAATCTGACTTGTCTTCTTCATCAAAATAATATCCGATCAGGAATACATTATTGTTGATATCACTTACAAGATTTAGATTTTGATAGTTCCCCCATTTTTGATCAGTCCAATTATCTCTGTTAGATTTGTCTTTATCCCAAGTTAACCAATACTTAAATTTATGTAACGAATTACCTTCAGTTTTGTAGAAGTCAAGAGTATCAGAATCCCATGATCCGACAACAAGCAGATATTCATTTTCTAATTTTGTCATTGCAACCGCTCCAGCAGTAGCAAGCTTTTTCTCACCTTCACGTTGAATTATTATTTTTGGATCGCCTATTGTTTTATCCAGTTTTTTTATATCAAAGATAAGCACCTGAGATATGTCCTGTTCTTTATTATCCTCTATACCTACTACTAAATAATTATCTGTGATCTGGATACCGCCAGCGTGTCTATATGGGCTTTTGCCTATAACTTTTTTTTGTATTATCTCATATCTGCCCGATCGGGTTCCGACTATGATAAAATAGGCTTCATCTTCGGAACTTCCAGTGAGAACGAAATAAGGAATATGGTCAATATCCAGTCTTTGAATTCCTTGCAGGTGTCCGCCTGAGTGAATATCATAGCCAGTATTGAAAAATTTTATTATATTAGGCTCACAACTCTGTGATTCAAATGCAGTATGGACGTTAAATACTTTATTGCTATTTATAAAAAATCACCTCTTCCAAGTGCGTTTCTGTAACAGATCTAATATATAGTTTATTAATATACTCTGTCAAGCAATAATTATTGGTGTCTTTTGAAAAAAACTGATTCACCCTCAGTTTTTAAAGGATATAAAAATGATATATGTTTAAATGATAAATATGTAAGAAACTCTTGAAAAATAAACAAAAAATAGCATATCTTTGTAAGGA
>DTPJ01000405.1 GCA_011334435.1 Candidatus Poribacteria bacterium
AGACCCATTGCTACCGTTTTATACTGAGTATGGGTCTTTTTATACTAATTCAATTACAGAATGGTCAGCCGTATTGCCAGAAGAGAATAAAGGACAAATTTTTGATATATGCACTAAAAATAATTATGAATCTGTTGCGATAATCCCTATCCGAGCAATGGATAAGTTAATTGGAATAATTTTTATCGCAAGCAAAAAGAAAAACATGATGCCGTTAGATATGGTATTAACTCTGGAGAAAATGGCAACTTATTTAGGGGTAGCAATTGAAAGAGTTCAGTTTAGGGAAGCATTATTTAATGAAAAAGAGCTTCTTGACATAACCCTTCGCTCAATCGGAGATGCTGTTATCTCTACTGATTCTGATGGCAACATAGTGCTAATCAATAACGTTGCAGAGAAATTGACAGGTTGGATAGAAAAAGAAGCAATTGGCAGACACATAAACGAGGTGTTTCATATAATCAATGAAGAAACAAGACAGCAAGTCTCTAATCCAGTTGAAAAAGTATTAGCTACTGGTCAAGTACATGGACTTGCTAATCATACTGTTCTTATATCCCGTGATGGGACAGAGTATTCAATAGCAGATAGCGGTGCTCCCATTTATAGCAGAGATGGAAGGATTGTCGGCGTTGTAATAGTTTTCAGGGATATAACCAAAGAACTTAAAACAGAGGCAGAACTCAGAAGGATCAGCCAATTAGAATCATTAGGCATACTTGCTGGTGGAATTGCCCACGATTTCAACAACTTCTTAACGGCAATATTGGGTAACCTGTCGCTTGCCAGATTATATAAAAATGAGGAAGAAAAAGATAAAAGATTAGAAGAAGCGGAAAAAGCAACTTTGATGGCAACTGAGCTAACCCAACAACTGCTTACATTTTCAAAAGGCGGTCTTCCTATTAAAAAACTCAGTTCCATAAAGAACTTATTAAAAGATTCAACAGAATTCGCATTAAGAGGGTCTAATGTCAAACCGATATTCTCTATACAGGATGATCTCTGGAATGCCGAAATAGACGAGGCACAGATTAACCGTGTCATACAAAATATGGTCATTAATGCCGATCAAGCTATGCCAGAAGGTGGGGCGATATGGATAGACGCAAAGAATGAATATATTCAAGAAGACCAGATTTATTCTCTTTCCGCAGGTAGATATATAAAAATAACGATCAAAGATAGCGGTATAGGTATACGTAGAGAACATTTGCCCAAAATTTTTGATCCATATTTCACCACAAAACAAAAGGGGAGCGGGCTTGGTCTTACTATATGTTATTCTATTATCAAAAATCATGGCGGTTACATAGACGTTGAATCAGAAATTGGCGTTGGGACAACCTTTACCATATACTTGCCTGCGGGAAGTGAAAGCATATCTCACGAAAAATTGGAATTGGATTTAGAATTAACCAAAGGTAAAGGAAAAATTCTGGTAATGGATGATGAAGATTTTGTTAGAGGATTAATGGAAGAAATGCTTAAAAACACTGGATATGAAGTTTTTACTGCAAAAGACGGGTTAGATGCGATAAATTTATATAAACAAGAAATGGAGTTAAATCGTTCTTTTGATGCGGTAATATTGGATTTGACCGTTCCCGGAGGCATGGGTGGTAAGGAGGCGATTCAAAAACTTCTTGAAATAGACCCAAATGTAAAGGCTATTGTATATAGCGGATATTCTAACGATGCGATTATGTCCAACTATAAGGATTTCGGATTTAAGGCAGTTATCGTAAAGCCATTTAGGATTAAGGAGTTAAGCGAGGTATTATATAAGGTGATTAATGACATAATTGAATAGTAACTTGTCCGAGCTAATACCCTATAATTCAAAATACGCGACAAAAAAGCATATCCTGCGTAAAGAAATAGACGTAAACGATAAGAATCCATTTAACAAGAGAAACTTCTGCTACGGAATTTATCAAAAAAATGATTACACAATAATTTAGGACAGGTACGTCATGTAAAAAACTACTGATTCACCCTCAGTTTTTTTACACATCGTAAAAATATACCCGACAATTCCAAGAGCTATATGAAACCAATAAATACTCATTGGATAAAGCAAAACGTCATTCCTGC
>DTPJ01000407.1 GCA_011334435.1 Candidatus Poribacteria bacterium
AAGAAGCGTTGATCGTGTGCTTGAATGGACAGGTTTAACCCATAGAAGAGATGCTTTGCCTGAGGATATATCAGGCGGAGAACAGCAGAGGACAGCAATTGCAAGGGCTATCGTTAATGAGCCTTTGATTTTGCTTGCAGATGAACCAACTGGAAATTTAGACCCCGATCTCTCTATTGAAATAATGAGCTTGTTTGAAAGATACAACAAACGAGGGGCTACAGTATTAGTTGCTACTCACGACGTCGATCTGGCGGAGATGTTTAATAAAAGGATAATCGTAATACATCAAGGGAAAATAATAAAAGGCTAAAAACATGGCTTATTTATGGCGTGAAGCGTTCATTAATATAAAACATAGCGGAATTGTCGGTGTTTTGAGTATTATAATTGTCGCACTGACAACGATGCTTTTCAGCATTTTGCTTATAATAACCAATCACATCAGCACTCAACTTAGCATTTTAAAGAGTTCCCCATTTATAACGGCGTTTTTAGAAGATGATTTAGATGATTCTCAAAGGGAGCAGATACAGAAAAAGATTCAGAGTCTCTATGAAGTGAATACCGTCAGATATGTCTCAAAAGAGGAAGCATTTCAAAGGACAAGGGAGATGTTTGGCGAACATCGCGATATCTTAGATGGATTGAAAGATATGAATCCATTGCCAAGTTCCTTTGAGATTGAACTTAAAGGTCAATATTTAGGCAAAATAGGGGAAGTTGCAGATAGAATTAAAACTTTTGCAGGTGTTTCAGCGGTAAGGCATGCAGAAGAAGCAGGAAGTTTTATAAAGGGCACTGAAATGATAATTTGGCTTATGGTCGGCATCATGGGATTGGCTTCTATCATAATTATCTTTTTTTCTATAACTATCACAACATATATGCGTCGTGATGAAATAAAGATAATGAGATTAATAGGTAGTTCTCGGGCTTTTATAAGGATACCATTGCTTTTACAAGGCTTAATTGAAGGATTTTTAGGCAGTGTCTTAGGGGTTTCTATTATTTACGGCTTATTTTATCTTTACGGTGTGTTAAATTTGATGGTTTTGGACATAAACTTAGAGACATTCTTATCCTATGAACAAATGGCTGTAATCGTCGGAACAGGAATGTTTTTAGGATTTATGGGCGGAGCATTGCCGCTTCGGAAGTTTATCAAAATATAATTAAAGGAGGAGTTTTGAAAATGAGAAAAATAACGATTATGATATTTATCAGTCTTTTGTGTTCATTGTCCATATCGCAAGTCTTTGGTGCTGTAACTATGGACGATACGATAGGCTTTTGGCTTTTTGATGAAGGCAAAGGTGATATTGCAAAAGATTCGTCAAAGAATGGAAATAACGGAAAACTTATTGATAATCCCACGTGGGTTAATGGAAAATTCGGACAGGCATTGAGTTTTGATGTTGAGGGACCTTTTGTGAAAATTGATGTGCCAAGAGTCCAATTAAATTCTTGGACAGCGATGGTTTGGATTAACCCGTTTAAAACGAAAGCTGGTCATTTTCAAGGGCTTATCCAAGCTTGGCCAAATGGTGGCGAATTTCAAATTGATTCTAATGGTGCAGTAGGAGTTCACCCTGTATATGGTGGAAGCCTAAAAGATAAAGAATGGGCACACGTAGCGGTGAGAATTGATAATGGGAGTTCACAAGTTTATATCAACGGCAAAGAGGTAATAAAAGGGACAGTTCCTCCTGTGACTTTTGTTCAGATCGGCATTGGTGATCTATATGCAGTTCCTGCGGGCTTCAATTATAAATATACAGGCATAATTGACGAAGTTGCGATCTTTAATAGAGCTATAGCGGAAAATGACATTCTTGAAATAATGAACAAGGGGCTTGGAAAGATAATGGGCGTAACAGAGGTTTCGTCCTCGGATAAAATTGCCTCAACTTGGGGAAAGATCAAAAGCTAAACATTTTTGAGGAAACAAAATGGCACATACATATATAACATTAGAGACTGACAATTTGTTTAACCTTAATTTACGACCCGAGATCGCCAAATTGCGAGATATTGCCTTGAAGAAAAAGGCTTGGCATGGCGTTCCGACAATGCCTTTAATTGATGCAAGGTCTTGG
>DTPJ01000353.1 GCA_011334435.1 Candidatus Poribacteria bacterium
AAAAGCTACCGAAGCAGAAGCAATAGCTATATTTAGTAAAATATGGAAGGAACATTTTCCTTATTCCGAGATAGGAGAGACGGAGCTTAAGTTTCTTATAAGTGAAAATTTCAGTGAAGCCATTGAGGATAAGATTATTGCTGCTACAAAGGAGATAATGTCAAATCCAATAGTAGCAAATGAAGACAAGGCAAGACTCGCCAGCTGGGATACAATAATTGTCAGATCATTGAGCGAAAATTTGAGTGAGGAGGGTGATAATATAGAAAATGTTTTGGAAGAAGAGTGGGATCAAAGCAAAAAAGCTGATATAAAAACAGTTGATGAAATAAGAGAGGAAGTGAAGAAGGGGGGTTATCTTCCGGAATCATTGGAGATAGACAAGCGCGAAGACAGGATAGCGGCTTTGGTAGCAGCATCTATTATCAAACCTAATTTTTCATATGATGAGAGTGCAACACTCAAGAAAAGGCGCGACATACTAGAAAATATAAAAGTTGAGATCAACATAAAACGCGGTGAGACCATTGTGAGGGGAGGCTCTCTTTATACTGAGAGAGACAAGACAATAATAGAGCGCATACGAGAGCAGAAGGAAAAGCAATCACTGCCGCTTGAAATGATGGGTTCGTTCCTTATCATATGCACTATATATCTCGTAGTTTATTTCTTTGGAAAGCGTCATGTAAGACGTTTTGCACCAAATAAAACAGATGTAGTGTTTATGGGCGTATTAATGCTTGTGATGCTGCTTTTGCTTAGATTTGGCATATACATCATACGCATCGTATCAGAACATGCCACCAGTAATATTCCAAATTCAGTATTAATTTATGCCATACCACTTGCGGCTGGAACAATGCTTGTGAGGTTTATCGTCAATGCAGAGAGTGCCTCGCTATTTGCCGTGGTATTGGCAGCGTTCACTGGTATTGTAATGGAAAGGAATATATACTTCCCATCATTCACCCTTGCGAGTTCGTTTGCCGCTGCAGTTGCCGTATCTCGCGCGGACAGGAGAGGGGCAGTTGTACAGGCTGGAGTTGTGATTGGTGCCATCAATATAGTTGTTTTGTTAAGTATTCACTTTGTCAATGTCTCGTCCGTCGACGAACCTTCCGGAATAATAAATATGATTTGGTATGTTGTGTCTGCAATACTAAACGGCGTCGGTTGCTTTATGTTCGTTTTAATAGCAGCGCCTATTGCTGAGTCAGTATTCGGTTATACCACAGACATCAAGCTTTTAGAACTGGCGAATATGAATAACCCACTTTTAAGAGAGCTTTTGATAAGGGCGCCTGGCACATTTAATCACTCTCATTTGGTTGGGCTTTTAGCAGAAGCGGCTACTGAAGCCATAGGCGCAAATGCTTTATTGGCAAGGGTTGGAGCATTATACCATGACATTGGAAAGACCACGAAACCAGAATACTTTATTGAAAATTTAATTGATGGCCAAAACCCACATGAATCGTTAAGCCCTTATATGTCTGCTTTGATAGTTGCCTCGCATGTAAAAGAAGGGATTGAGCTAGCCAGAGAGAATAAACTTCCTGAAGTCATAGTGTCCATGATACCGGAACACCATGGTACCAAACAGATCGGCTTTTTCTACAAGAAGGCCAGGGAGTCGTCTGATCCAGCGCTGCAAAAGATAGATGAAAAAGATTTTCGATATCCAGGCCCCAAACCGAGGACACGTGAGGCCGGGGTTCTTATGCTGGCCGACAGCGCGGAGGCTGCAATTAGATCGCTTTCAGACAAAAACCCAACTAGGATCAGACAGGTTGTAGAGAATGTAATAAATAAAACATTTGCCGAAGGGGAACTGAGCAACTGTGAGTTAACCCTCAAGGACTTAAGTGATATAGCCGATGCCTTTGTTAAGGTATTTACAGGAATTTACCATCAGAGAGTTTCTTATCCAAGCGAAGGTGATAAAATAGAAAACGTACCGGATTTAAACGGAGTAGGCAAAAAAGATGAGAATGGAAATTCAGAATCTCACAGCGGATAAGATAAATCTGACTAAAATTCTAAAATCGGCAAAACATGCAGCAGCAAAGTTGATGCCGCGTAATTCATCTATTAGT
>DTPJ01000376.1 GCA_011334435.1 Candidatus Poribacteria bacterium
ACCACGCATAATCGCTGCCTCCGGATAACATATTGTTATCGTTGACTATAACACCTTTTTAGCATTATGCACAGCGTTATTTAAGGGTTGTCAAGAAAAGAGTTTTTCAACAGCCTGCTAGAGTACGAAAAACGTGAACAAAATCGACGCCGCCTTTTGAGTGAATCGTTTTTATTTGGCGAAGCAGCTATGCAGCTATGGCACAACAAGTATAATGAGGATACTGTAAAGGAAGCTCTTTTAAAAGCTCAAGCAATTTTACAGGAAGCGATCGATGTTGGTTATGAGAACGCAAGACTTTATATTTCTCTTGCTAATGTAGAGGCAGCTTTAGGTAACACAACTTCCGCTGAGATTACATTGAGAAAGATAAGCCGAGCAACTGCATTATCTTGGGTAGATGTAATTGAACAGGCAAGAAAGTTTATTGATGATAATGATATGGATGCACTGATTGATGGATTTATTCTTGGTATAGCAGATAGCTCGTCATGGAACTCCTTGGGAACTTATTCAATATCGTTTCTTAATAATGACGAAATGGGCCTCCAATTATATGAAACTGGGAGACGATTAAATCCGAAGAATTCTATAATCTTAACAAACCTTTCAAGAGTTCTAATTAGGATAGGCAATGAAGAAAGTTTATCTTTGGCGAAAAAATATTTACATCAGGCTGCTCAATATTCAACCCGGAATAGAGCCTTCGTGTGGTGGAGAGATGTTAAGTCACAATTAGATAACATAACGGGGCGACATAAACCTTCTCCAATTGCTTTAGGGCCTCCTTCTTTTCAGAAGCCTAGTTTTAAAAATATTCAACAAAGATTCGAAGTGCTTCTTGCCGGGCAAATTGACGGACAAGAACGCGGAAGATTATTTGAAACTATTTTTAGAGATCTATTAAAAATAACTTTTGGCCCTGACGTAGTTTATGGTAGCCATCTTGTTACAGTAGGAAGCGAAAGGCAAGTAGATGCATCTTTCAAGTGGAGAAATTTCTATTATCGCGTTGAAGTCAAGTGGCATGATCGTCCCGTAGGACCTGACAAGATCGATATATTTAGAACAATTCTTAAAACTGCAGAAGTCAGGGGAATATTTGTTTCGATGTCAGGGTATACAAACGATGCCATAGTAAATGCAATTGATTTAGGAAAGGATCGTATGATCTTATTAATTGATGGAACCGAAATAAAATCTATTTTTCAAGGAACTAATCGCCTTGAGTTAATATTAGATAGAAAGATTGATACATTTCAGCGCACTGGAAACCCTTACGATGCAATAAAAAACAAGGTCAACAACGCTACCGAATGACTTTTATCGCTTAGTTGCGATGTATCAAAATTAAGCGAACTATTTGATTGATACAAATATGCTTGAAGAAATAACAATTCGTGACTGGCACCACTTTGATGACGAGGTAATGCCTCTCCCTTACAGGCGCTGGTTGTTCAGGGGCCAATCTGATTCAACTTGGCTACTGAAGACCTCGCTCTATCGCCTGTTTGATGATCTCATCAAGATGTTCAAGATATGTCAACCAGAAAGAAAGCGTCGCTTTGCGAGAGATAAACACGAAATCGCAATGGTTAGCCACTTCAAAGCAAATGCTCATCTCTATCTGAAGTCCTTGCCGCGAAAATCCGAATCTAATCTCGAGTGGCTATCGATCATGCAACATTTCGGCTGTCCTACACGATTACTAGACGTAACAGCCTCCCCTTATATAGGTCTTTACTTCGCCTTGGAGAGTGGCCACTCTGACGCCGCCGTCTTTGCGTTTAATCACGAAGAATTCCGAAAGATCGATCTCGATATCTTGGGAAAGGACTATCAGAAGTCAGTTCTCATGAACAAGAAACGTGATAAGGCATTTATTATTCCATTTGAGCCAGGACAAACCAATGAACGTTTAGTAGCTCAACAGGGGGCCTTCTTGGTTCCCAGCAATAATTATGAAACCTTCTGGCCTGCTCCCCGAAAACTGGAGCGGCGGAAATGTTAGAATCTCCTGAACGCAAGGAGATTCAATGTGAAGAAGAAGCGGTTTTCGGAAGAGCAAATCATCGGGATACTGCGGCAAGCCG
>DTPJ01000415.1 GCA_011334435.1 Candidatus Poribacteria bacterium
ACCAGAGGTTAGGTTAATAAATTAGTTCATTAAACATGGAGTAATATTTATTAAGGTTTTAATGTGGTGAAAAACCTTACAGGAGGAGTTTGCCTTTTTCCCTTTATTTTTTTGACTAAATAATTTTAGATAGAATATAATCCTATTAGAGTATATGTTGGGGAATTTCTAAGTTAAAGGTTGAAGGCTGAAGGTTAAATTGGGAGAGTAAAGATTATGGATGAAAAGACATATAAAATAACTGAGGAATTAAAAGTTGCTTATGAAGTTGATATACTTGTTGTCGGTGGCGGTCCTGCTGGTGTTTCTGCTGCATTTTCAGCATCCAGGCTTGGAATGAATACATTATTGATAGAACAATTCAATTGTCTTGGAGGAGTCGCAACAGCAGGTGGTCATGGGCATATTTGCCTTTATTCATCTTGGGGAACAAATGAACGGATAGTTGGTGGAATTACATTTGAGATCGCTAAAAGAGTTACAGAAGCAGGCTTTGGCGTCCATAATAACTCATCACTGGATTTTGAAGTTGAGGGGATGAAACTCGTCCTAGAAAAAATGGCTGAAGAATCTGGCGTTAAACTGCTATATCATACGTTTTTTAGCGACTCTATCGTTGAGGACGGAAAAATAATCGGCGTGATTGTCCAAAATAAATCGGGAAGGCAAGTGATCTTAGCGAAAAGAATAATTGATTGCACAGGTGATGGCGATGTATCTGCAAAAGCGGGATGTGAGTTTTATTTCGGAGAAGATGGGACTGGTCTTTGCCAACCTGCAACATTGATGTTCACTATCGGCGGGGTTGATTACGAACGCGTCAGGGCTTTTCGGGGAAACGACTATAAACTTGAATGGGTTTGGAAAAAAGCTCAAGAAAACGGCGATATGCGTCCTTTCCAAGATCAAGTCATGGGCTGGTGGTGGACTCCGACAAGACCTGATTTTCTTGGAATAAACTTCACTCATATTAACTTTATAAATTCCACGAAAGCAGAAGACTTAACAAAAGCTACAATAGAGGGACGCAAGCAGGCTTATGAATCAATTGAGGTGTTCAGAAAATATATTCCGGGAATGGAAAACTGCTATATGGTCTCAACTCCAAATACCGTCGGGATCAGGGAAAGCAGACGCATAAAAGGTGAATATACGCTTACGAAAGACGATGTATTAAGCCAGAGAAAATTTGATAACTCCATAGGCTATGGGTCATTTTTCATAGATATTCATAATGTATCAGGACCCGGAATGGATAAAAAGACAATTCGTCCCGATAAAGGATTTAAGTATCAAATTCCATATACGATTCTCGTCCCAAAAGATATTGACAATTTGCTTGTTGCAGGTAGATGTGTAAGCGTAGATCATGAAGCTCTCGGCAGTTTAAGGGTGATGCCCCAATGCGGAGTTTTAGGTGAAGCAGCAGGGACCGCCAGTGTCCTTTCAATCCAAGAAAATACGACACCAAGAAACATTGATATAAAAAAATTGCAGGGGATGCTAAAAAAACAAGGCTGTATTATAGACGAGAACGACATAGTGAGGGCAAATAAATAGATATGGAACTAAGATCAATTTTAGCGACAGATTGTGGTAGCACAACAACTAAGGCTATCCTCATAGAGAAACGAGAGAACGAATATAGGCTTATTGCAAGAGGCGAAGCCCCTACAACCGTTGAAGCACCTGTTGAAGACGTCACAAGAGGTGTCATAAACGCTATAACCGAATTAGAAGAGATCACAAACAGGAAAATACTCAAAGACGGTCACATAATAAAACCTCAGAATGATAAAGAAGGCGTTGACATTTACATATCCACCAGTAGTGCGGGTGGTGGACTTCAAATGATGGTCGCGGGTGTTGTCCGCAATATGACCGCTGAAAGTGCAGAAAGGGCCGCACTTGGTGCAGGGGCAATAGTCATGGACGTTATCGCAAGCAATGACGGTAGAATGATACATGAACAGGTTGAGAAAATACGTCAATTGAGGCCAGACATGATCTTATTATCTGGCGGAATAGATGGCGGAACGGTATCTCATATAGCGGAACTTGCAGAGATCATCAGGGCAGCTGATCCAAAGCC
>DTPJ01000401.1 GCA_011334435.1 Candidatus Poribacteria bacterium
GGGACGATCCATCTTAGCGCTTCGCTTGCACATAGGCTTGTCTCAAACTTTGATCCAAATGACATAGGCGTTATCTATGATCCGCAAAATATGGTTTCTGATGGGTATGAAACTACTCAACTTGCGCTTGAATTATTAGGAGATTATTTAGCACACATACACGCAGGAGGACATAAGCCAGTTCCGAATAAACCAAATGAAAGAGGTATCGTCACTTGGTCGTGGCCCGGCTGTCCAATGGCAGAAGGACTTTATGATTATTCAAAAATGGTTGATTGTCTGCGTAAGATCGGTTACAAAGGATTTATATCCGTTGAAGATTTCAGATCAGATGTTTCACCGGAAGAAAAATTAGAGGAAGGCATAAAGTTTCTTAGAAGCCTATAATAAAACGAAGGAGGGAAACTTATGGCACGTTCAGATTGGGGCATTGGTCTTGTTGGACTTGGCGGTATATCAAGACATCATCTTGAAGGATACGCAATTCAAGGTCTAAAAGTTGTAGGTGGTGCAGATATTAGCTTGGAGCGAGCAAAATTAGCACAAGAGCAGTTTAAATTGCCATTTATAACAGACGATTATAGACAACTAATAGATCATCCCGAAGTCAAGATTGTTGATATAATAGTCCCACATGATAAGTTAGAAAGGCGATTACCAATAGTGGAATATGCTGCGAGTAAAGGCAAGGCTATATTTATCCAAAAACCGATGATGCCATATCTTGATTGGGCAAAAAAATTAGTTGAGACTGTTGATGAATATGGCGTCCCGATGATGGTCAATCAAAATTCTATTTTCGCTCCTGGGATGCTTATGGCTGAATATTATATGCGCGATTATGACATAATGGGTCGTATTTATTATTGTCAGATAGAAAATCGGGCATGGGTTAATCCCGGTCAAGATGCTTGGGTAGCGAAAGATGAACGTTGGGTGCAGGCGGATATGGCTATTCATCATTTTGCTTTGGTGCGACACTGGTTCGGAGATGTCAAGTCCGTATATGCGATACTTGCGAGGGATAAATCGCAGGAGTTCGTCAAGGGCGATACTGTCGGTGTCGTCAATCTTGTATTTAAAAATGGCATCCGTGCTGCAATTATCAATAATTGGAGTTATCGTGGCAATAGACATCGTCCACATTCTATTGAGGAGATAGTCGTTCAAGGCGATAGAGGCGTAATTACCTTTGATTCTGAGCATATTCACGTCAAATGTGCCGATGGACGAGAGATGACGCCAGAAGTGCATGGAAAGTGGTTTCCTGATGCGTTTGGAAATTCTATGGCTCATTTCGTTGATGCACTTGACAACAGAAAGCCCTTCTATTGTTCTGCACATGATAACCTAAAATCTGTCGCTATTATAGAGGCGGTTTATATCTCTGCAAAAGAAAATAGAGTTGTTATCCCTGATGAATTATTACTCTAAAATGATATTCCAGAACCAATGGATAGAATATTGGTAGCGGATTGAAAATTTGGGTCGTTAGAATGTGTGTTTTTATGGAGAAATTGCATATAGAAGGATATGTTTTGAAGCAATGGATTGCTAAATGAAATCCTCTTTTCTAACTCTAACAAGACGTTTATGTTTACGTCGTTTCTTTTTTGTCCATTTGTAAATGAGATATTATATGATCTTTGGTCTCGGCTAAGAGTTCCCTTTAGCATAATATTCCAAGGGGCATAATGCTTCAATGTTAATTGCCATTTATTGCCAGAATAACTATATTCATCATCTTGATCTTCTAAGAGATAATAGTTATTCAAAAGATATGACGAATTGCCATAAGCGTTATGCCATATATATTGTAATTGAAGCCCTGTAAGATCAGCTAACGATTGAGCGATCTTGATAGAACCTGTTATCAAAGTCGCATTGCTATCAAGATTTGTATGATCTCTTCTGCCAGTTTCTAATTTTGTTTGAACAGTTGTCCTCGTGTTAAATGACTTGTTTATCTGTATAAAGCCATAGTTTTCAAGAGAACTGTAATCATCAAAATTATGATGATTTTCATATTCTACCTGATATTCTGTCAATAAAAATAGCGTTTCTGAAAAATAATATTTTAAGTTGGAAC
>DTPJ01000583.1 GCA_011334435.1 Candidatus Poribacteria bacterium
ATAATCTCACTTTTTATGACAACGCTTTTTATAAATGTTATTTTGAGAAAGGGTTGGGTTGAACATGAAAAGCTAAGCTATCCAATAATTCAATTGCCTATGGAAATGTCATCAGGAAAGTTCTATCAAAACAGGGCGATGTGGATCGGTTTTGGGTTAGCTTTTTTGATTGATCTTCTCGCGGGACTTCATGAGCTTTTTCCTGTTGTGCCTGCCCCAAGGGTGAAATGGTATAATCTCGCACCATTTTTTAGCACAAGACCATGGAACGCAATAGATTGGCTTCCTATACATTTCTACGCTTTCGCCACAGGGCTTGGATATATGATGCCTCTTGATCTTTCATTTTCATTATGGTTTTTCTATCTCTTCTGGAAATTTCAACTTGTCTTTGCCAGTGCTGTTGGCTGGCGAATTGAGGGTATGTATCTAAGCTGGGAGAAGGGCGGAGCATGGCTTGGGCTTGGATTGATGGTGATATGGACAAGCAGAAAGACCATAAAAGAGACATTTATCAACGCCATTAAAAGAAAACCTAATGATGGTTCAGAACCTATTGGATATGGAAGTGCGATCATCGGATTGATATTCTGCTTTACCGCGATGATAGTATTTTGGGCATATTTCGGCATTGATCCATACTCAGGGATCGTTTTCTTTGCTTTATATTTGATATTTTCTATAACTGCAACTAGAATGAGAGCGGAATTAGGTCCGCCAACTCACGAGCTACACTTTGTCGGTCCTGATAAGATTATGACTGGGATAATCGGAAGCAAGCATTTTTCGCCAGAGACGTTATCTGGTTTCGCCTTGTTATATTGGACAAATTATGGTTACAGATGTCATCCGATGCCACATCAGCTTGAAGGTTTCAAGATAGCTGAACAGGAGAAAATAAGCCCAAGATTGATCTTTAAAGTTGAGACTGTTGCACTTATAATAGGGACATTTTCCGCTTTTTTTATTCTTCTATCGCTTTTCTATGATTATGGTGCAGTCGTCAGGGTTCATGGTTGGTCACATGGTCCTGGCTGGGAAACTTACGGTCGTTTAGCTACATTGTTGTCAAGTCAAGAGATGCCCGATAAAGCTATAATCGGTCAGATGGGGTTTGGGCTTGTTTTTACTGTGTTTTTGATGATAATGAGGCGAACATTTCTTTGGTGGAAACTCCATCCAGTAGGCTTTGCGGTTGCCAGTGGATGGAGCATTAGTTGGATGTGGTTTTCAATCTTTATCGGCTGGCTATGCAAAAGCATAATACTGAGATCTGGTGGCTTAAAAGCACATAGAAAGGCAATCCCATTTTTTCTTGGCATGATATTAGGTCAATTGACAATTGGTAGTATTTGGTCAATTATAGGAATGATCTTAGAAAGAAGGATATATAGTTTCTTTGTCTAAAATTTATTCAACGGAAATCCTGCGTTGCATTTCTCTGATGTTCAGACATGAGTTTGGACAGTCTATTATTCAGTCAGTTTGCTTATAAGATCACTCAAAATCTCCCTTTTCTATTATGGGTAAATATGTCGCTCCTGATGGGGCTAAAAGATTTTTTATTTATGTGTTTTCTATAAATATATAACCCCTTCGGGGCTAAAAGTCTTTAACTTAATGGCTATGGGATAAAGTAGGATTTAATATTTTTTCTTGTTATTAAAAATAAAATTTGGTTAGCTGACAATATTTTTTAATTCAAAATTGCCTAAAGTTTAGTAAGAAGACAGAAGTTTTTGAAAATGCTCAGGCAGACTCCTTCAACCTTTAACTTTTAACCTTTAATCTTCAACCTTTAACCATACTTATTTTAGGAAATGTCCAAAATGTCCTAATCTCAAAATTTTAACCTTGACAAGAGATTATGATTAATTTTAAAATTGACTTGCAATTCTCTATACCCAGAAAATAGATATGATTACATTGAATAGAGTTTTTATTATATTAATTTTCAGAAGATTTTAGGAGAAAAATAAATGACACCAAGAGAAAGATACTTGGAATGCGCGTTATTTGGCAAACCAGACAAAATCCCTTTTGCACCCGGAGGACCAAGAGAATCTACTCTTGCTATGTGGCATCAA
>DTPJ01000751.1 GCA_011334435.1 Candidatus Poribacteria bacterium
TATGATTAATAATGCAATTATTTTTATCTCAGTTTCAATTATTTTAACGTTGGTCTCATTTTTTATAGATAAAAAGAAAACACTGGCAGGATTAAAAAGGGGATTGATGATGTTTAAAAATATCGCAATCCCTTTTTTAAATATACTGATCCTTGTTAGTTTGCTTATATATATTGTTCCACCTAACATAATTCAGGAATATCTCGGCGCAAAATCGGGTGCATTGGGATTAGCTATCGCAGCAGTTGTCGGTTCTATCGCACTAATTCCGGGGTTTATCTCTTACCCGATTGCGTCAATGCTAATCAAACAAGGTGCATCATATACAGTTGTAGCGACTTTTATGACGACACTGATGATGGTTGGCATTGTTACGTTACCATTGGAAATAAAGTATTTTGGCAAGAAAGTAGCAATACTAAGAAACGTTTTAAATTTTATTATTGCTGTCATTATCGGATTGTTAGTGGGATTGATCTTATGAAAAAAACACTTAAAAAATATCAACCTTATTTATGGTTAGCCAGCTTTGCAATTTTCACATTGATTTCATTCCTTGTGGGATTTCAGCCGGGAAAAGACATATCTATAAATTTTAAGCAATTTTTCATTGAGATGATTAGCTTTATACCATTTCTTTTCATTATTATCGGACTTTTTGACGTATGGTTCCCAAAAGCAAAAATAGAGAAGCATATCGGGCAGGAATCGGGAATAAAGGGCATTGTTTTGGTGATCCTTCTTGCTATGCTACAGGCAGGTCCTTTATATGGGGCTTTTCCTGTCGCATATATCTTGTATAAAAAAGGGGCAAGCATAAAAAATATCTTTATCTATTTAGGCGCATTTTCATGCTTAAAAATACCTATGCTTGGAATTGAAATGGGATATTTAGGCTGGAAATTCACTTTGGTTAGAACATTGGTATCATTACCTTTGTTTATAGGAATTGGTTATTTTATGGAATATCGCCTTAAAGATAAAAACTTCATAATATACGACATAAAGAATAAACCTTAATAGGAGGTATTATGGAAAGAGTTGATGTAATTGCCGAAGAAAAAAGGCTAAGTATGTTTGATAGATTTCTGACTTTATGGATATTTATCACGATGGCTGTCGGAGTTTTGGCAGGTTATTTATATCCCGACATAGCAAATTTATTGCAAAAATTTCAGGTTGGAACTACGTCTATTCCAATTGCAATAGGTTTGATCTTGATGATGTATCCACCTTTGGCAAAGGTCAAATATGAGGAAATGGGCGATGTCTTTCGCAATGTCAAAGTGCTTACCATATCACTTGTTCAAAACTGGATCATTGGACCGATATTAATGTTCGCATTAGCGATAATATTCCTTCATGATCGCCCTGAATATATGTATGGGTTAATTATGATAGGATTAGCTAGGTGTATCGCAATGGTCATCGTTTGGAACGAGCTTGCCAAAGGTGATAATGAATATGCAGCAGGGTTAGTTGCGTTCAACTCTGTCTTTCAGGTTTTCTTTTACTCAATATATGCCTACATTTTTATAACTATCCTTCCAACAAAATTTGGATTAGAAGGGACTCATGTTGATGTCTCAATAGGTCAACTCGCAAAAAGTGTTTTCATCTATCTTGGCATACCATTTATTGCAGGCGTAATAACAAGGTTCAGCTTTATTGGAACAAAAGGCAGAAAATGGTATGAGGAAAAAGTTGTGCCGAAGATCAGTCCGATCACGCCGATTGCTTTGCTTTTCACCATATTGGTTATGTTTTCTCTCAAAGGAGAATATATAGTCAAAATACCATTAGATGTGGTGAGAATAGCTATCCCATTGCTTCTTTACTTCGTTATTATGTTCCTTGTATCTTTTCTTATGGGCAAAAAACTTGGAGCTGGATATGCGAAGACGGCAACTCTTGCTTTCACCGCAGCGAGCAATAATTTTGAATTGGCGATCGCTGTTGCAGTAGCAGTTTTTGGAGTTAATTCTGGGGAGGCTTTTGCAGCAGTCATCGGTCCATTAATAGAAGTGCCTGTGATGATAAGCCTTGTAAATCTTGCTATCTATTTCAAGAACAAGCTTAAATGGA
>DTPJ01000892.1 GCA_011334435.1 Candidatus Poribacteria bacterium
GCTCAATCTCGGCGAGAGATCAAATAAAAGCATATATTTTGAGGAAGATATATCATTCCTAAAAACTATTATGACTCAATCTGCGATAGCAATTCAAAACGTCAATCTTCATAGACAGGTCGTCAATATGGAAAAGCTATCGTTTTTGGGAAAATTGTCTGCTGAATTAGCTCATGAGATCAAGAATCCATTAGTCACAATCAAAACAGCATTTGAATTTCTTATGAGCGATCAATCAGAGCAGAAGATTAATGAGGATTTCAGAAATTTTGTTGGACTTGCACTACAAGAGACCAATAGGATCAACGATTTGATAAAACAGTTGTTAAATCTTGGTCGTTCTCTACCGCCAAAATTTGAGTGGTTTAACATAAATCAGGTTATAGACGACACAATTCTATTACTAAAGCCGTCTATAATAGAGAAGGAAATAGAGATTAATGATCTCAGAGGAGATCATCAAATTGAGATATATGCTGACAGAGATCAATTAAAGCAGGTATTCTTGAATATCGGGCAAAATGCCATTGAGGCAATGAGAAAGGGGGGCAGATTGACTATTGAAGTTATACCAGATTTTGGATCAGATGAATCGTCAGAAGAGAATAACGTTTATCCAGAGAAGATAGCAGACAATCCTTACTTAAAATCATCAAAGCTAACCATTAAAATATCAGACACGGGAAAGGGGATGTCTAGAGATGAGTTAGAGAATATATTTGAGCCATTCTACACAGGAAAAATCAGTGGAACAGGCTTAGGTTTAGCCATTGTCAATAATATAATTAAAGAACATAATGGAAACATTAAAGTTGATAGCATAGAAGGGCTTGGGACTACATTTACATTGGAATTACCAACAATTAGGAGTTTAACTCATGCAAACGAGGGGTCAAGTATTGGTTGTTGATGACGAACTTAGCGTCCGAGAGTCAATGAAAATGATCCTCAATGGACGATTTGATGTCCAAACCGCGGATAGTGGGTATAGTGCGTTAGAGATAGCCAAGAAGAAAGATTTTGACGTGGTCGTCTTGGACATCAGGATGCCAGACCTATCTGGCATAGAAGTATTACGCAATCTAAAAGAGATGGAACATTCTCCTGAGGTTGTGTTAGTTACCGCTTATGCTTCTTTGGAGACAGCTAAAGATGCGATTAAGCTCGGTGCTTACGATTATATAGAGAAGCCATTCTCAATGGATAATTTCCGTGAAGTTGTGAGTAAAGGAGTGGAACGTAAACAAAAGTCCGCCCAAGCAACCCAACTTGCAAATGACTTTGAGGTGGTCAGAAAGCAACTTATACAGCTTGAAAAATTATCTTCTCTTGGCAGAATGACATCAGAGGTAATTCACGAATTAGCGACGCCAATAACTGGTCTGCTTGGATTCTCTGAGTTTCTGCTTGATCAAGAATGCGACGAGATCATAAAGAACAGCCTCAGAAAGATTAGATCAGAGGCGGAACGTTGCCAAACTATAATAAGAAATATCCTCACATTTGCCAGAAAAACAGAGGGTGAGAAAAAATCTGTTAATATCAATGAGGTAATTGCGAAAACCATTGACATTAAATCCCATCAATTCAGACTTGACAATATCAGGTGCAATTTGGAACTTGATCCTAATCTTCCTGATACATTGGCAGATTTTGGACAAATTCAACAGGTTATAGTCAACATTCTTAATAACGCTCAGGATGCGTTACGGAAGCAAAATCCTCCGAAAATAATATCTATAACTACCTCGTATGATACTGAACATATCTATATTATGATCGCAAATAATGGTCCACACATACCAGAGGATATTTTAGAGTTAATATTTGAGCCGTTTTTCACTACCAAAGGATCAGAGCAAGGGACAGGGCTTGGTTTGAGCATATCACGTGATATAATTCGCAGGCATAATGGGGACATTCAAGTATACAGTAAATCAGGAGAAGGTGTTGCCTTTACTATATATCTGCCACTTATAGAACAAAAGGTTGAAGGTTAAAGATTAGAAGTTAAAGGTTAAAAGTTAAAGGTTAAAGGTTAACTGATACTGATCACTGCCATTTCAATGTCATTTTGAGCGAA
>DTPJ01000302.1 GCA_011334435.1 Candidatus Poribacteria bacterium
CTATACACTCCTTTTAGGGATGCCATTTTCGTCCCAATTGCGAAGTTTATAATATTCTCGGAGCATTATCTCCATATTTTCTTTGGTAATTTTTTTGCCTTTCCATTGTCCATTATTAAGAGGTTCTTCCATTATCCTGTGTGGTAAAAGATCATCTTTTGATGTTATGCCTTCTCTGACAGAAATCATTCTTTCAAGATCATATATTCTAGCGCCAATTTCATCAAGTTTTTCGGGTGTCCAATCAAAATCGGTTACGACATTGACCAATCTTACGATCCAGTCTTTATTTATAGCTCTACCTGCAAAAAAACAGACGATTAGGGAGTCCATAACACTACGCAAATCTTGAATATCTTTGACAAGTTTTGCCTTTTTTTCAGTTGATACTGGGATATAATCTTTTGAGTTTTCAGCTGCGACAGTCCATGATTTGAGATGACAAGCCCCTCTAATTGATGTAGCATAAGTCAAAGCCATTCCCCAAACACCTCTTGGATCATAAGCGGGAACTTCTAATCCTTTGACGTGCAGTGCAAAGCTATTGCTTCCATTGCCGATCTTTTCTGATGCCGATCTGACGCCGTCAGCAAGGGTATCACCTAACCAACCTTCACGATTTGCGATCTTGCCGATCATCTTTATAACGGATTCTGAGTTGCCCCATTCCAAAATATCATCGTTGATCAATCCTTTTTGACGACATTCCATAGCAAAACCGATGGCAACGCCTGTTGATATTGTATCTATGCCATATTCATTGCATTCTTTATTTGCAGAGATTATATGTCCAAAATCTATAATGCCCAGATTTGCACCCAAAGCCCACGAAGTCTCAAATTCAGGACCTTTTGTAGGTTTGCCAGCCCATTCTCCGTGGTCAGGAATTACTACATGACCAGACAATATCGGACAGTCTAAGCAATTTATCGCTTTCAATTCCTTACTTTTTACAACCTTTTTTCCATAGCCAGTTGTGTCAATTTTGCCCTCAATATCTTCATAAGTGAGAATATCTTGATAGTTTCTTGTCGGAAGTATGCCGAACTGAGCGGTTGTATCCATCCAGATTATAGAGCCGAATTTTGGCAATTGTTCGCCTGTAACTTCATTCTTCTTTATATCTTTTATCAATTCTGATAATTCATCTTTCAGCCCCGATGGATTATAGATTTTCGGTTCTATTTTTTTATTAGGTTTCATTACAGCGATAGCTTTAAGGTTTTTACTGCCAAATACTGCACCGAGTCCACCTCTGCCTGAGCATCTATGACCGTCATAAACCCCTGCGAACTTTACAGGGTTAGGCAAATCCGCTGATGAGCCAGTGCAAACGATTGTGTCTGCTTTCGTCATCTCATATATTGCCCTTTGCGTTTCTGATACTTTCTTGCCCCAAACAGACGATGCGTCCTGCAAATCTACATTATCGCCATCAATCAAGATATATTTTGGCGTATTAGACGCACCTTTTATTATAATTCCATCATATCCAGATTCTTTAAGCCTAACTCCAAAGCTTCCGCCCGTATTATTGCAAAGATAGATGTTAGTCAAAGGACTTTTTGTCACCCATTCATATTTTTGACACGCATATATGCCTGTTGCTGTAAATGGACCGGTCATCATTATAAGGATATTATCAGGAGATAGGGCATCTATTCCGGGTTTTAAGAGATCATAAAGGTATCTCGCGCCAAGACCTCTACCGCCTACATATTGTCTTGCGTAGTCTTCATTTAGTTCTTGCTTTTCAATATTTCCAGTCGTTAAATCAATTACAAGTATATGTCCTGCATAAGAATATAACATAAGGTAAATCCTCCATATTATCAACAGACTTTTTAGAAAATATTTATCGCTTGTCCAGTTTCTGCGGATTTAGCCGCAAGTTCTACGATTTCCAGATCAGCCATTGCCTCTTCCCCAGTCACCGCAAACTCTTTGCCATCTCTCATCCTATCAACAAAATGTTGCATCTCTGCTGGAATGATGTATGGCTCAAGCATTGTGTCAAATAGCCTGACAGGTCTTCCATTGTCATTATATCTGTCGTCCCTTGCACTGAACACATAGAA
>DTPJ01000820.1 GCA_011334435.1 Candidatus Poribacteria bacterium
AAATATGCAGACCCATTAAATATGACATACATTTCTTCACAGCGATCATGAAAATGGTGACCAATTCCAGTCTTTGGTGGCAAAATTCCACGATGGATAAAAAGCCAAGGCGTATCAAATTTATCCCAAAGCGACATCAATTCTATAGTTCCAGCTCCCGAATGACAATTTTTTGCGGGAAAGTATTTTGATATGTCATTACGTCCAAAATCCATAATAAATTCCTTTCTTTAAGATGTTGATTGCAAACTTACATCCAATATTTAGAGGTTCACAGAAAGAAGCCTTTTCTTTTGGAGGACTTTAGGCAGATCATCTGGAAAATGTTTGATTTCTCTAAAATCAGGCACAGGCATAGGCATTCCGCCTTTTCTTATAGACTCCTCGGATATTAATCCCGGCAAAGTCATATCAAGAGCATCGTAAACATCAACAGGAGGTTTTGTGTCTTTGATTATACAATCAACAAACTCACGTATTTCAAAATAATCCCCTCCGCCGTGACCAGCCCTTAGCGCTTCTTCGGGGGGATTCCGCCACATATCGGGCATAAATTCTGCCTCAAAATCCCAAAGTGAATGCCATGTCAAGTCTTTATGATAATCTGCTAACCAAATTTTATGATTATCACCAAAGCCCCTAGGTGCTTCATAACAACCTTTTGTCCCCTGTAAAGAATAATATGTCAAGTTATGTGGGCGATTTGACAACATATCAAGTCTTAGTATAATTTGTCCGCCTTTTTTTGTTTTGCACATAGTCGTTGTGCTATCTTCATTTTCGTATATATTGCCCCTCGGGTCTTTATAGTGATGACCGCTACCCATACAGCATACGCTCACAACTCTGTCCTGAAACCATTGAAGCACGGGACCTAAACTATGTGTTGGATATGTATTCCCATTTCTTCCAGTCTGCCATTTTCTACGCCAGACAGTTATCTCGTTTAACTCTTTCAACTCATGGATATATTCACCTTCGCCGAAATATACTTCGCCGAACAATCCTCGTCTTGCAAGCTCACGGACAAGGACATTAGGCTTCATATATGTATAATTTTCTGCCATCATATACTTTTTTCCGCTTTCTCTTACCGCTTGCACAAGCTCCCAGCATTGATTAAGATCAGTAGCAGCTGGCACTTCTGATATTACATGCTTTCCTTTCCTTAAAGCCATAACGCTTTGAGGAACATGTAACGGCATAGGTGTTGAGACTACTATAATATCAAGATCGGAATCTGCCATCTCTTCAAATTCTGTATATCTTTTTTCTACGCCGAACTTGTCCGCAGAAGCGTTGAGGACATCCTCTCTTATATCACACATCGCAATTAGGGCGGTTTCGCTTACTGTTTGTATAGCTCGAACAAAACCCGATCCGCGAGGCGCACCTACTATCCCAACTTTCAATTCCTTTTTCATCGCGTTAATTCTCCCTTATTTAGAGTTAATTATTATTCCTATGATTATCCTTATGCCATTTTATCATAGATATCTGTCCAATGCAAATCGGGAAAACAAAAAACCATCTGCTATGAATTCACAGATGGTTTCATATAATCAAATCTTATAGATGTTAGTAGCCTATTTACGAATTACTGTCCTATGGACAAATTCCACAGGCAGTTCGCTACGTTTGATCTTTACAATATGGAATGGATATGTCATAACATCAAGCAACATACCTCCTATATGATTAGTTTCAGTCACTGTTACAACGATTTTGTCTGGAAATTCTGTTACATTTGTTATTTCAGTTTCATATCCGCTTGATGTAAATTCCCCTCTAAATACTGCGATCACCATTTCGGTTTTAAAATCTACTTCTGGAATAAGAGGCATTTGGTCAAGGTTGCTTGTATGTAAACTCCAAATTTTCTCCCATTGATCTCTGTCTTTTATTACAATTTCTGCTCTTTCGTGATAACCGCTTTGTGTCCCTATAACTATTGTCTCTGGATTTAACGTTTGTTTATTTCCTTCTATCCTTATACGAATGGAATTAGAAAATACCTCAGGCTCGGAAGTGATTAAGGCTTCTATTTTATATGTTCCGGGTTCTACTTGTTGAGAGTT
>DTPJ01000845.1 GCA_011334435.1 Candidatus Poribacteria bacterium
ATACTTGGGATATTGATATTAAGCCTTTCTAACATACCCTTTATATAGTCATCTATTTCTCTTGATGCTGTGCCATTGCCTATCGCTATAATTTCAAACTTAAAGTTGTCGTAAAGACCCTTCGTAATCTTATCTGCTTCATCAACTTTATTTATTGGCTCAATAGGATATATTACCGCATTTGCGACATTTTTTCCTGTTTTATCAATGACCGCAACTTTTGATCCTGTGCGGAATCCGGGGTCTATGCCAGCGATAGATTTTTCCCCAGCAGGAGGCTGAAGCAATAGATTTCTCAAATTTTCTGCAAAGACGAGTATTGATGCCTTATCTGCGATCTCGGTTATCTCATTGCGAATATCTCTTTCTATTGAAGGAAATATATGATTTTTAAAGCTATCCATGATGGCAGATTCTAAGTGCAAAAGAAATATAGTATTAGGATTAGTGATATATCGTCTTTTTATCATCTCAATTATGTAATCTCTAAGCGTTTCTATTGATACTGTTATTATTCCTTCTCTTTCAGCTCTATTTATGGCAAGCACTCTGTGTGGTGGAATTGATTTGACCGCTTCTGAATGATCATAATACATCTCATATTTAGTCCGTTTATCTTTATACTCATCTTTGACTTTTGTCACAAGTGTCCCCATACGAAAGGTTATTCTACGAACCATCTGTCTTATTTCTGCATTTTCGGTTATCCAAGACGAGATAATATATTCTGCACCTCTTGTCGCCTCAAGAGTTGTGTTGATCTCCTTATCCGGATTTAGATATTGGATAGCGTAATCCTCAACAGAACCTTCGGTTATATCCTGTCTGTTAAGCATTAATTGGGCAAGAGGTTCAAGACCTGCTTCTATTGCTATTGATGCCTTTGTCCTACGTTTTGGTTTATATGGTAGGTATAAATCTTCAAGCTCAACCTTTGTTGAACAGCTTTCTATTTTCTCTTTTAATTCATCAGTGAGTTTTCCTTGTTCTTCTATTGACTTGATGATCTCTGACTTTCGCTCCTCAAGTTCAGAATAATACTTAAACAATCTTTGAATGTCATATACTTTAACTTCATCAAGCGACCCTGTTACCTCTTTTCTATATCTTGCAATAAATGGGACAGTGTTTCCAGCTTGAAGCAAATTAATAGTATTTGAAATCTGTTGTTTAGATATGGACAACTCACTTGAAATTTGTTTGATCACTCTATCGCTTGCATTTCCCATAACTTACAGCATCCTTTTTGGATAAAGTGACGATTAATAATTGAAGATCAAATTTATGAAACTCAATATTTAACTTCAAATCGTTTCCCGTCACTCAGTTATTGTTTAATTTGCAATAAACTAAATATTAAAGATTTTTTATGCCTTCTTTATAGACTTCCGCTGAACTACGAAGGGCTGTTAATTCAGAATCAGTTAATTTTAGCTCAATAATTTCCTCAACACCATTTATTCCTAATTTAACAGGCACTCCGACAAATACATCACTTATGCCATATTCACCTTTAAGATAAACAGAACACGGCATAATACGTTTTTTGTTTTTTATGATTGCCTCAACCATCTGCGTAACAGAAGATGCGGGGGCATAATAGGCACTTCCTGTTTGCAGAAGTTTAACGATCTCAGCACCGCCGTTTTGTGTTCGCTCTATAAGCCTTTTTATCACTTCCTCTGACATCAATTCAGTTATCGGTATTCCTGACACAGTAGTATACCTCGGCAGAGGCACCATTTCATCACCATGACCACCAAGCACCATAGCAGATATATCTTCAACGGATACGTCAAGTTCCATAGCTATAAAAGTGGCAAATCTCGCGGAATCAAGGACGCCTGCCTGACCCATAACCCTATTTTTTGGAAAACCTGTTACTTTCCATGCGTGATATGCCATAATATCAACGGGGTTTGTTACCATAATGATTACTGATGCGGGAGCATATTCAGCGATCTTTTGCGAAATTCCGCCAATTATCTCTGCATTTTGCTTTTGCAGATCAAGTCTTGACATGCCCGGTTTTCGTGGGAATCCTGCGGTTACGACGATTATGTCTGAT
>DTPJ01000775.1 GCA_011334435.1 Candidatus Poribacteria bacterium
AAAGATGCACAAGTGGATGTTATCTCCAAATGGGATAATGTTATGAATGGCATTATTCATTTTGAATTCCAAGCAGGAGGCGTTATAAGATTCTGTATGAGAGACAAAAATGATGCAACAATTACAAATTTATTAACTCCTGCTGGTAAACTTCCGCTAAAAGAATGGGTCCATGTCACTGAAACTTACGATGGGAAAGTCGCTAAAATATACGTTAATGGAAGTGAAGTTCTTAGCGGAAACTGTTCCGGAAGTATGAGGGACAATAAGGATATAAAGTTTTGGATCGGTTCCATGTATGCGACAGACCGATGGTTTGGTGGTATGATAGATGAGGTTCGCATTTGGAGCAGGGCGCTTGCGGTTGATGAAATCAAAAAGTCAATGGAAGGCACTATTGTTGGTATGGCGGTCAATAAAGAAGGCAAACTTGCTTCCACTTGGGGAATGCTTAAAAGGTAATTTATGTCAAAAGTGTATATTGGGCTTGGCTCTAATATTGGCGATAAATCCGAGAATATAAAGCAAGCATTAAAGTTAATAGATCAGTCTGATCATATAAAAATTAAAAAAGTTTCATCGCTTTATGAAACGGAACCCGTTGGATATGAAGATCAAGAATGGTTTATAAATGCTACTGCCGAAATTGAAACGGATTTGTCGCCAGAAAAATTATTAGACATATTCAAAAATATAGAAAAAATTATGGGTAGAGAGGATCATATAAGATGGGGTCCTAGGGAAATTGACATTGATATTTTGTTTTATGATCAGATGATCCTCAATACTCCAAATCTTATTATACCACATCCACGATTGCATGAAAGGGCATTTGTTCTTGTGCCGTTAGCAGAAATCGCGGAAGATTTTGTCCATCCAATAATGAATAAAACTGTCTCAGAATTGCTAAAAGAGCTTAAATCGCAGAAAGCAGTAAGATATAAGAATTAATCTTTTTGCTCTTTTTCTCGTTGAATGTTTCCGCTTGCTAACTCTTTATTGACATCAACAACATGAGAAGCAAAGTCCAAAAGTTCTTCTGTGGCATTAGGCAAAGATTCAACCCCAGAATTGTTTTGAACTAACAAACATGATGCAAGTAATTTGCCATTCGGAATAGAACTGTCGGTTACTACTGTGTTGTGAAGTATTACACAGTTGCTTCCGATATTACTGCGATATACTATGCTTCCAAAACCGATAAATGTTCCATCACCGATAGTAACAGGACCATGTATAATCGCCCTATGTGCCAATGAGACACGCTTGCCTATCGTCACGCCTTGTCCTTTCAAAGAATGTATAATGACGCCATCTTGGATATTAGACTCATCGCCAATTATAATGGGCATACCTTCATCAGCTCTTATTACTGCTCCAGGGGCAATATTGACATGCTCACCTATTATAACATCACCAATGATAACTGCTGAGGGATCAACATAGCTTGTCTCTGGAACTTTTGGAAAGGCGGGCTTATCAACCCATGAGGTTTTTACATTAGGACGCAGTCTTTGAGAATCTATTTTATCGCTCATTTTTACCACCTTCTAACAAATATAAAAGTTAAAGCAATCGTAATTAATAGTATTAAAAAATATACCAATATTGGAAAAAGCCATAATGGTATTGTGAATATTTTGTCAGATAGATTTGTTTCTGATATTTTTTTGGATAAAATCCAAAAGGGGCTTAGTGCGTTTAAAACATTTATAATAGTTAGCGATAGCTTGATCTTCAATATTTTTGACATTATTAATGGAGTTAAAATTGTCCCGAGTGAGAGAATTCCAACGCTGATGTAGGTCACAGATATTGCGGTCATTCTACTAAAAATTGATGACCACATAACGCCTATCATGCCAAAAGTTAAAGCGTAGATAAAAATTATTAGATAACAGTTCAATAACCCTTTTAGTGTAAATCCACATATTGGCATGATGGAGATCATAATTGGAAATGAAAGGAAGATCAAAATAAAAATATTAGCGATTATGACAAAAGTTTTACTTAATATTATCTGATGACTTCTTAAAAGCGTTGATTTTATCAGATCAATGTT
>DTPJ01000224.1 GCA_011334435.1 Candidatus Poribacteria bacterium
AATTTTTCCTCTGAATCGTTCACCGTCGGAATAATCAAAGTAGTTATCTCAACCCATACGCCTAACTGTTTCATCAATATTATTGAGTTTAGGACAGGTTTTAATCTCGCTCCGCATATATTTCTATAGTGTTCCTCAGTAAATCCCTTTAGATCAACGTTGGCTGCGTCCATATATGGATAAACGTCTTTTAGGACTTCCTCTGTCATATATCCGTTTGTGACAAAGACGTTTTTTATCCCTTTTTCCTTTGCTAATTTGGCGATGTCAACTGCATATTCCATAAAAACCGTTGGTTCTGTATAGGTATATGAGATACTTTCACAATCGTTTTTTTCTGCAAGATTTACTATTTGTTCAGGGGAGACATCTTGTCCTATAATGCGATTTTGATCAACGGGCATTTGAGAAATATCAGAATTCTGACAATGACTGCATCTGAAATTACAGCCAACAGTTGAGATTGAAAATGAATAACTGCCGGGCAAATAATGAAAAAGTGGCTTTTTCTCTATCGGATCAATATGTGAGGCAACAACCTTGCCATAGACTAAGCTATACAGAATTCCAGATTTATTTTCACGAACTCCGCATAAGCCTCTTTTTCCATCGCTTATAACGCAACGGTGATTACATAGATCGCATCTAACACGATTATCTGTCAATTTTTTATACCATTTAGCTTCTTTCATAAACTCACTTCCAATCTATTTCTTCGTGAAAATAATTTGTATTTGTCAACTGTTTTTGATCGGTGCCATCTGCGTTCATTATAAATATTTCTGAGTTTCTTTTCCTGCCGTCATAAGCGATAAACGCAACTTTTAAGCCATCAGGACTCCAACATGCCCCTTCTGAATGTGACATGCTTAGGCTCATCGTATTTTCTATTATATTTTTTCCACCGACTTCTATTGAACATACATTTCCACTAACGAGGAAAAGCAATTTATCGCTTTTAGAAGACCATGACCAACTACCGATCTTATCACAAGGGGGCTCAGTTTTTGTCGGTTTCCATGGTTCAAGCATACCAGTTCTTTTTGCATCTACTATATAAAGCCTTCCATCACTAACAAATGCAAGATAATTTCCGTCTGGCGACCATTCGGGCCATTCAATCCCTGCTGGCAATGCTTTTATAAGCCTTCTATCTGGATTAACTATGGTTGACCCTTCTGGCGCCCAATGATTCCAGCCCTTTGCCCATTCAGTGCTTCCCATTTTTTGAATATCGCTGCTGTTATTGATGCTTATGACCCATGCCTCATCAGGATTTCTTGCCATTTTTGTTTTAAGGAAAACGAGAATCTTTGTCCCATCAGGAGACCATCTAAAATCGTAAATGTTCTCTTGGTTGGATAAAATTTGACGTTTATTTGATCCGTCACGGTTCATAATATTAAGACTTACCATAGATGTCGGACCGGAAAGAAACGCTATCAATTTTCCATTTGGCGACCATTTTGCATGATAACTTATGCTATCATCAGTCAATTGTTTTAAACCAGTTCCATCGGGATTTATAATACAGATATTACGTTTACGAAGTTCCCACCATCCTTTTTTTGTGCTTGATCTGCCGAAATATTCCTCAAAGCCATCTCGTGTAAATTCAGCTTTGGTGAACAGTATGCCTCCTATTTCTTCTCCAAAACACGTCAAGGTAAGAACACTCATTGCAAAAAACATAAATAATTGACAACATATTCTTTTCATTTTATTTTCCCCATTCGCCTTCATTATTATGGCAGAAAGAAGATTCTTCGCTTCGCTCAAGAAGATTCTTCGCTTCGCTCAGAATGACATTATCAACTTAGAATGACACTGAGAATTCTGAAAACCAGTTAAATCCAATTATCATAAGGATTAGAAAGCCATATAAAAATGAAAATGCTCCATATTTGTCATTCCCGTGAAAACGGGAATCCAGAAAAAACATAACAAAGGAATAGATTCCTGCTTCCGCAGGAATGACAGAAAGATGGTATGGATTCCTGATGCAGTTTACCCCTGCGAAGCTTGTCCCTGTGAAAGCAGGGAGCAGGG
>DTPJ01000345.1 GCA_011334435.1 Candidatus Poribacteria bacterium
AGCAGCCGCATCAAGAATGGCTGGTGTTTCAGCAACAGCTTTTATAGTAGCTGAGATAAAGGAAGATCCTTGGGTTGCTGTCTTTGGACTTGGACTTGTAGGAAACTTAGCCTGTCAAATGCTTCAGTTAAAAGGTTGTAAAGTCATTGGTGTAAACCCTGTGGAGCATAGACGCAAATTAGCTGAAAAATGCGGGATAAAATGGACAATTGGCGGAAGTGCTGATGAAGTCCATAAAGCTATCGCAGAGATAACAAATGGGGCGATGGCAAATATCACTGTTGACGCTGTTGGACATAGTGCAGTTATAATGCAAGCATTAAGAGAAACCGCTACATTTGGTCAGATCATCATTCTTGGTTCGCCAAGAGTTGAAGTCCAAGGCAATTTAACTGAACTATTATCAGATGTCCATCTGAGATGGATAACAATTCGCGGGGCTTTAGAATGGTGTATTCCTATGTATCCAGAAGGGGCAAAGGGAATTTCACAATTCACTAAACAAGAGATGATATTTGATTGGATCAGAAGCGGAGAATTGAAAATTGAACCATTAGTATCACATAAATTAAAACCTGAACAAATAAAAGAAGCTTATGAGGGATTGCTAAATCACCCTGAAACATATACAGGCGTTTTACTTGATTGGAAAAATTAAAGGAGTAAATATGATAGTAACACCATCTCCAAAACAACTTGAATGGCAAGAATCGGAATTAACGATGTTCCTTCACTTTGGGGTAAATACTTTCACTGATCAAGAATGGGGAAACGGCAAAGAAGACCCGAAAATATTTAATCCCATAGATTTAGATGCCCGTCAATGGGTTCAGGTCGCCAAAGACGCTGGATTCAAATATATGATATTGACAGCTAAACACCATGACGGATTTTGCCTTTTCCCAAGCAAATGGACTGAACACTCCGTTAAAAATAGCAGTTGGAAAAATGGCAAAGGCGATGTAATGAGAGAATTATCAGATGCTTGCAGAGAAGCAGGGATCAAAATGGGATTTTATCTCTCCCCTTGGGATAGGCACGAGCCAAGTTACGGCAATTCGCCAGTTTATAACCAATATTTCAAGAATCAGCTTGAGGAATTATTGACAAATTATGGTGAAATAGCGGAAGTCTGGTTTGACGGTGCATGCGGAGAAGGACCTAATGGCAAACGTCAGGAATATGATTGGGCTGGTTTCTATGATACAGTTAAGAAGATTCAGCCAGATGCATTGATCGCTATATGTGGTCCCGATATTAGATGGGTAGGCAATGAAGACGGAGTTGCAAGAGAAACAGAATGGAGCGTCCAAGACCCAAATCCTGTTTTTCATCCAAATGCCACTAGCAAAGTTTGGTATCCTGCGGAATGTGATGTATCCATAAGACCGGGCTGGTTCTGGCATGCAAGCCAAGATTCACAGGTAAAATCACTTGATCATCTCGTTGACATATATTTCAAATCCGTAGGACGCAATAGCGTTTTATTGCTTAATGTTCCGCCAAATAATCGCGGGCTGTTCGCTGACCCTGATGTTAAACGGCTTGCGGAATTTCGCCAGTTTTTAGACAAGACTTTCAGTGTTGATCTCGCATTAGGCAAACCTGCCATAGCAGATAGCGAGGAATTTCTTGCGTCCAATGTGACAGATGGACGAAAAGATACTTATTGGATGCCAAAGGACAACAAAACAACTGGTTTCATTGAGATCGATCTTCAAAAGCCTGTGACATTTGATGTATCAATGGTCAAAGAGTATATACCACTTGGTCAAAGAGTTGAGGAATATTCTATTTCTGCTTATGACGGTAGGGAATGGAAAACTATTGTCAACGGGACAACTATTGGACATAAGAAACTTGATAGATTCTCTCCGATTACCGCAAATAAGGTTCGCTTAGACATAAAGAAATCGCAATATCCACCTCAAATAAGGGCTTTTGGATTATTTAAAATGTGCGATTAACGCAATGAAGAGGTTAAAAGATGATAATAAATGCACATGCACATATAGGCATATCTCGGGTATTTGATCATGAATTCACA
>DTPJ01000839.1 GCA_011334435.1 Candidatus Poribacteria bacterium
ATAAATTCGGATATTGGAAAAACAAATATCAAGGGATAACTGATTACATACTTCTTTGGCAAATGAATAATAAAAACATTGATGTCGTCCAAATAGTTTTGGAGAATACAGATATTGAGAGATTTAACCTAAAAGATGATTATGAGCTTATACTTGGCACAGAATATATAAAGCTGTTCAAGCATAAGTCAGTTAAATGAAGCGGAGGTCATTATGTCACATAGAGAAGAAATGCCAGAAATACTTAGCTTAAAAGATCAGGCTAAAGTTGTTAATGATGTGCTTAAATACAGATTGGATAACCTGTTGCCCTCGGTTATGAGAGAATGCGGATTTGATATGTGGCTTATAATCTGCAATGAAGATAATTATGATCCCGTTTTCAGAACAATGGTTCCATGGCAATGCTGGGCGCCGATATTGCAGATCATCGTTATATATGACGGAGGACAACAGAAAGGCATAGAAAGGCTAAATATTTCTAGAACAAATATGCACGGACTAATGACAGATGTATGGAACCCTAATAGCACAGAAACGCAATGGGAATGTCTGCATAAGATCATATCTGAGAGAAACCCAAAAAGGATCGGCATAAATCAATCTGACATTATTTGGGGAGCAGATGGGCTTACTGCTGGATTGAAAGAGAAACTTATTTCTACATTAGGTCCTGATCTATCAGCACGACTTGAATCAGCAGAGAAACTTTGCATACGTTGGCTTGAAACACGGACTCCTCAGGAGATTATGCTTTATGAGCAAGTCGCATCAATTGCACATGCGTTAATAACAGAATGTTTTTCTCGGAAAGCTATAACTCCCGGTGTTACTACTTGTGAGGATTTAAGATGGTATTATTGGCAGAAAGTGGCTGATCTTGGGTTGAAGGTCTCATTTCCGCCATTTTTCAGAAGGATACGTAGTGAATCGTCAAAAGCAAAATGGGGAGAGAATGATATTGTTATTCGTCAAGGAGATGTCATTCATTGCGACGTTGGAATAGAATATCTTCGTCTTTGCAGTGATCATCAGGAGTTAGCTTATGTGCTTAATAATGGCGAAACTGATGCACCAGAAGGCTTGCGAAGTGGTCTTGCTGAGGCTAATCGCCTTCAAGATATATTTACAGGACAATGGAAACAGGGATTAACTGGCAATGAGATTTTGTCCCGTTCATTGACGAAAGCTAAAGAGTTGGGAATAAGCAAGCCCAAGATATATTCTCATTCACTCGGTCATTTTTTACACGAGCCAGGACCGCTTATGGGCTTGCCTTGGGAACAGACAAAATGTCCAGGACGAGGCGATGTCGTGATGAATTATAACACTTGTTACACTGTTGAGTTAAGCGTAACCTGTCCAGTCAAGGAATGGGACAATCAAGAAGTGACATTCCCGATTGAACAGGACGCTGTATTTACAGAGAACGGCGTTATATTTCTTGATGGTCGCCAAACGAAATTCCATCTAATATAACTTAGACATTAAGCCAAAGTCTCAAATATTCGCGTGCGACTTTCAAATCTTCGTAGGCTTCAATTGCATCGCACATAGGCTTCATTTCACCTTTGATCGCTTTAACAAAATTCATCGCTTGTTGACGCATCGCATGAATCCACGGAAGCTGTGGTGACATCTTTGTAGGTGTTATACCATTTCCAGGGTCTTTAAAGATTTCCACAGTTCCGGGACGGTTACTTGCAAGTGGTGCGGGTAAATCTATTTTAACATATCCTTTTTCAAAAGCGACAAGTGCAGACTCTACCCAGTCAACAGTTGTTCGGAATGGGCTTAATTCAATTGTGCATGTGATCCCGCTATCGCTTTGACCGATTAACAGCTTCCCAGGAGCATCTGCATACTTAACCTGATATGGTTCACCTAATAGATGCCTCATCAGATTTACTTGGTGAATCCAATAATTTACAAAGCTGACGTAATGATTATATGCGTCTTTATCCATATCGCTTGCGGGTGGGTCCCATTCAAGTTGAGGAGCAGGATCGTCACTGTGAACGAGATCAATAAAGCCGTTAGCGACCCA
>DTPJ01000669.1 GCA_011334435.1 Candidatus Poribacteria bacterium
ATCCTCAGCTTTCATAACGCCTAAAAGTCCCAAAGACATAGCAGCAGTTGCCCTTATGTCAGATTCTTTATCGTTTAATGCATCAATAATTGCGTCTATTGCCCTATCATTCCCTATATCAGCCAATGCTGATATGGCGAAACGGCGAATAGTATTATCTTTGCTTTTAGCAGCGTCAAGAATTATCGGATCAGCTAAATCATCGCCGATCTTTCCTAATGCTTGTAATATATATGCCTTAACATCCACAGATTTTATCCGAAGCCCTAAAATCAAGCATTTTGTCAGCAATCTCCGCCAAAAATTGCTGTTTCTCTTCTGAATTTTTTTTATGCTTTCCTTACTCATCAGTAAATTACTTGCTATATATTATAGTTGATATATAAACAGATGAATATTCAACTATATAGATAAAATATATAGATAAAAAATAAATTATGAATTAGTTAAATTATGATAAATCTTGTTTAAGACTTGCCTGAAAATTTCCAGTTTTTCTGGCTCAATATCCTTTTGAATCTCAGAGGAAATTTTTGTGAATATTTGCATTAATTCTTCTTGGAGACTTTTGCCTTTGTTGGTAAGATAGATCAAGTTTTGTCGGCGATCTGTCTTGTCTGGCACACGCATTACCAAATCCCTTTTTTCTAATGAATCAATGATCCTTGTAATACCTGTTTTATCTGTTTTCACGACGTTTGCAAGGTCTTGCTGTGTTTGACCATCATTGTGCCATAGACATCTAATAATTCTCCATTGTTCGCCTGTGATATCATGTCCTGCCTCGGTAAAACTGCGGTTTAGCTTTTCTCTGAATGCTTTTGACGTTTGCTTGAGAAGGAGAAAAACTGACTGCTCTGGATCGTAATTATGCATAAGCAAAGTCCTTATGTTAGATGTTGAATATTTTAAAATGTCAATTTTAGTTGCTATATAATACTGTTGCATAATCAACTGTATTACATTATAACAAATATATTGACCAATGTCAAATATTTTTTTATATAAAAATGATAAGGCAAGTCTTGCAACAAAAAAATAGGGTATAGACCATTAAAGATAAGAATGATCAATACCCTAAATATTATAAATTAGCCTTTTATAGATCAGCTTTCAAGTCCAGCAGCCCATTTGATACAGCCAGCGATATGATCCATAAACCATTCTTGATGCCAGAGATCATCAGGATGACCTAATGCAGTATATATGACGCGTCCTTGTCCGTAGTTATGACACCAGCCAAGTGCATAATCATTATCAGGTCTATTGCCTTTGGAGAGGTCAACTGTGCTGTTATCAATACGCATTAGGACGTGAGTTTTATTTCTGTCCCAATTTCTGAAAGTGTAAATTTCATCAAAAACTTTAAATTTTGCCCCTAACATACGGGTCGCAGGATGATTTGTATCTTCAACAATGACGCCGACTTCCTGTGTCCAAGGATGTCCGTTGAAGTATCCGCCTAACATTTCGCCATACTCAGCCCAATCATAAGCGGTGTCCGCTGCATTGTGAATGCCGACAAAGCCTTTTCCGCTTTTTACAAAATTGAGTAATGCGGACTTTTGATTTTCATCAAAGGGCAGACTACCTGTGGTCGCGAATACAACAACGTCTAACTTTGAAAGGGCTTCTGCGTTAATTCTCTGACATATATGCGTTGTAGTAACGCCCCAACCATATTTTTTGCCGATCTGCTTGATAGCCACTTCTGCGTCTGGCAGATAGCTATGCTCAAATCCACCAGAATATCTCAACATTAATAGATTCATTTCATTCTCCTTTTGTTAATACTTGTAATTTTACACTCCCTGTTAATATTACTTTAGCAAGTAGAATAAAAATGGATACTTTCTTTCCTGTTATATTATAGTTAGTTTAATTGTGAATGTCAAAATTTAAAATTAAGCGAATAGGAAATATAATTCAATATCATTATTTTCCAAAAAAGCTAAAAAAAGTCTTCTGAAAAAATTCTTATTTAGGGATTGGGATTGCAAAGAGAGAAGCGATTAACGGAAGCGTAGCAGAAATTGCCATCGCCGG
>DTPJ01000549.1 GCA_011334435.1 Candidatus Poribacteria bacterium
CCGATAACAGCCATGTTCACCTTGTCTGTTTTTTTCTGATTCATTAATTTCCCCCTTTCAAATTGGACATTATACAAGTTAAATGATTATAAAGGTTTAATCCAAAGAGCATCATTCATATAAGTTTTAACATATTGATATGTCATATATCCACTTCTACTGCTTCCGCCAGAATTTCGGATGGCAAATACACCTCCGCCAAGTTGCTTTGGGTCATCTTCATAGCCTTCAAGAATGACGCTATGACCATCAAAAACCTCTGATGGCGGACACATCTGAAGCACTCCATCGTCCCATTTTGCGTCTTTGGGCCAACGAAAGCCCCCACAGACTGGAAATTGATCCGCTATTGCCTTTTTAATTTCCATAAATTGCTCATCAGTTAAGCCTGTATTAACGTCCCATTCTTTGATCCAATGCAATTCTAATTTGGTTGATAATGCCTGTCTTGCTTTCTGCAAAATTGCTTCTGATGGTTGTAAATCAGGGTTAAATTCAGAAAGATATGGCATATCTGATTCTGCACAAATGCCGTATTCCACATATCCATTCCATAATTCTGAAAAGAAACCGCCATCAGCTTTTCTATTTGCTACTTTATGCGAAGCCCAGTTCAAAAATTCAACGCTTAGCAATGTCCCTTTTCCTTTTGGTATCGCCAGAGCATATTCCAAAGCACCGACAATTGTAAAAACGGAGCATGTCCCTCTATTTCCTTGATGGCGGACAGGCAAACCAAATTCATCAAATTTACTGTGCAAATTTACGGAAATTGGAAGATTTTTCAAATTTCAGCCTCCTTGATTATTTCAATAAAAATGGTATTCCTTTACGGATAGGATATTCTCTATCACAAGCAGGGCATAAGATTAAATCATCTTGCCATTGGACTTGATTTTTGCAGATAGGACAGACAATTATATGTTTTATGTCTTTTAGAGTTTTCCTATTTCTACCATAACTTTTGACGATTGACCTTTTTGCGAAATCACGAATACTTGATGGCATTACTCGTCTGAGTAAATTGGAAATTCCAGAATGAGACCTTTTAGCTAAAAGCCTTTTTATTTCATTTATATCATTTAGATCAATGAGATCGTCATCGGATTCTATTATTTCATAGTTGATCTTTTCCAGCCATTCAAATTGGACAAGAAAAATTTCATGATGTTTCGTATGGAATTTGGCATAATCTTTATCGTTTTTGTATAGATAATGAAAAAGCTGTCCGAATTGGCTATTTTTCGTCTTCTTTTTTATTATTAATTTGCCAGAATCAGACAGCTTAAAAATCCATTTATGATAATCCCAGCCATAAAGCTTTTCGCCGATTTCAGATGGGACTTCTATATAACCCGCTTTGCCAACACGCATTATCTCCGATATAAACAATGAGACGTCTTCTGCATGTTCAAGCACCGAACAACATATCACATAATCAAAAGATTTATCAGAAAAAGGAAGATATTGACCATCTGCGGCAACAAAGGGTCTATCTATGAGAATTTTCCCACCACGTTCAGTGTCATCTTCTGGTAGTTTATCGCATAAAACATCTGAACGAGGTTTAGGATTATGCCCGCTTCCAATCTCTAAGACAAAGTCACTGCTTTTAATGTTCATAGTAGAATTTTGCTTGGAATACTAAAACATCAATTCAAATCATAAAATCTCTCTTATTACATTCTACCATGTATAGACAATTGACATCAATAGAAATTTTCTGATGATTAGATAAGAATTCAGTCATTTTTGAAAAAGGAAGATTCAGAGGGATTTTGTAGACGCGCTAATAGAAAATTTAATTGGATAATAATTTGTCCGAACTTATGCTAAATATCAGATTTATTGCTTGAAAATAATGCTTAATAAGTATATAATTGCAATTAGTGATATATGTAATCTTATTTTATACTTATGGTTCTTTGGTGACAAATATGAAAAGTTCATTATAAAAGGCAATAAAAATGCGGATTTAGCATTTTGAACCTGTTGGTAAATTGATAAAACTTGTATGTAGAAAATATATGGGCTTGCTTGAA
>DTPJ01000024.1 GCA_011334435.1 Candidatus Poribacteria bacterium
GGTCCGCTTGTAAATTTATTATCATCAGCTTCAATTATCTTTTTTGCATTATTTTTGTTTTCTCCAAACCATACTTCAATATGTTTGCCACTATGAACAACCTTAAGATGGAAGTATGTATCTACTTTTGGGTCAAATCCGTTATATGTTCCTAAAGTAACAATTCCAGTGTTAATATCCCAAGCGGTTCCACTGTATAGTTTAATGTTCTTTTGGACAGGATAGACCCAGACAGCATAATGTCCTCCTGTATTCGTGTCAACATAAGTGCGAATTCCGCCTGGCCATTCTTGCAAAGTGCCTAATTTAACATCAACATCAACAGTATAATCCTTCCAATTTGCGTCTCCTACCATCATTTGTGAATGACCGCCAACACCATTAAACGTCAACTCGCCTTTCTCAACTTTCCATGATGTATCTAATCCAGCAGGGGATTTTTTCCAGACATCACCCAATTTTCCAGAGCTGAAATCCTCAAAAAAGCCATTAACATAGTTGCCATAAAACATAAACAAAGATACAAAACACAAAATTATAGCCAATTTCAATAGACTTGTCCTTTCCATAAAAAACTCCTTATTAGGATTTTATAGTTCCCTAACATTGATAGCGTTATTAGTTTTTGCGGATTCATAAGCTAAATAAACAAGTTGTAAAGTTTTTAAGTTATCAGCGCCCGATGTCTCAGGTTCTTTTCCTGCCCTGAATGACTCAAGCCAATGTGCGTTTGTCGGGACAATGCTTGATTGAACAACTAAATAATCGGGATTTGCCCATGAATATCTTTTCGGCGGGACACGCATTGATTTAGTCTCACCTTTTGTCGTGACCCTTATCCAATAGTCAGGGCATAGCTCTATTGATCCCTTTTCTCCTTCAATAAAGGCAAATGTCTCTGGAAATTTATCATTCTCAACAATGGAAGAGAAACTTATCTGCACTATGCAAGTTACATCAGTCATTCTCATCATTATTGTTGCAGAATCTTCGCCCTTGATATTTTTGTTCACTGTTGAGGTTTGGCAAAATATAGTTTGTGCTTCCCCAAAGAAGAACCTTGCAGTATCAAGGATATGGATACCGAGATCGGCAATTATAAGTTGCTCAATTCTCGCTAAGTAAGGTTGATTTTCAAACACAGGATAGCTCGTATTCCAGTATAGGTTACATCTGAAAGGCTTTCCTATTACTCCGCTGTCCATAATCTCTTTAACCTTCCGTATAGGAGTTTGCCATCGCCAATTTTCGTGAACCATAAATGGGATACCCGCATCTTTACATGCCTGAACCATACCTTTGCCTTCATCAAGCGATAACGCCATTGGTTTTTGACATATTACTGGCTTTTTATGTTTGGCGCATAGATGAACATATTCCGCATGAGTAACAGCATCAGTTATAATGTCAACGAAGTCAATATCAGGGTCAGAGATAAGGTCTTCTGGTGTGTCATAAATCTTAGACACGTTGAACTCTTTGGCGAACTCTTCGGCTTTTGATCGTGTTCTATTATAAAGTGCGACTAATTTAACACCGTCAAGCTCTCGCCAAGCGTGAATCTGATACCTTGCCCAAAAACCACAGCCAAGCACACCGAATTTTAACTCTTTTGATACCAATTTTTCACCTCCTGTTAAATAAAAGATTATCCCTTGCCTGCACAGAACAATACCTAAAGAACCCTATTTGAGATAACTCATTATAAAAAGATTGGTATTGCTCATCAGTTAAATTTTTCAATGGCAAGCGAACAGGTCCACAATCAACACCGATCATCTTCATCACCGATTTTCCAGCAGAGATACCACCATATTTTAACAAAACTGATACCATTCTAACAGCGTTCATCTGCTCAATTTGTGCAGTTTCAATATCTCCCGCTTGATATGCGGTCATAATAAGATGATATAATGGTGCAGCAAAGTTATAAGTGCTACCGACAGCACCTTTCGCACCAAGTATTAACGCAGAAAGCAAAATTTCGTCTTTTCCAAATAGCATATTAAACCTGCCATTATCAATGGAAAAACATTGA
>DTPJ01000382.1 GCA_011334435.1 Candidatus Poribacteria bacterium
ACTTGACACAAACTTGCTTTTGACTTATAATTCTCGTAAGATCACAAGACTATCTGACCATTGAAAAATTTTTGTATATAGGCAGTTTTTATGTGTTTTTAGATTTCATTTTGGATTAAAGAAGGGGAAAAGAAAGGACTAATTAGTGGAGCAAGTAAGCGAACTAAAACGACAAAGATTATTGAAACTTGATGAACTAAGAAAGGCAGGAATTGATCCATATCCATATAAGTATGAAGTAAAAGATTATATATCCGAGATAATTAAAAAATTTTCTGACACAAATGAATTTAATGAGGGACAATATCCAGTTAAAATAGCTGGACGTATTATGTCCATTAGAGAACATGGAAAAACTGCGTTTCTAAATGTTCAAGATTCTACTGGGACAATACAAATCTATATACGTAAAGACAGGATCGGTGAACAGGTATTTGATGAGATTTACAAAAGATTAGACATAGGCGATATAATAGGCATAGAAGGTTGGATATTTAAAACAAGGACAGGCGAATTGACAGTTTTTGTTGAAAAATTGACATTGCTGACTAAATCGCTCCATCCTCTTCCAGAAAAATGGCATGGGTTAAAGGACAAAGAGGTCAGGTATCGCCAACGTTACGCTGATCTTATAGTTAATCCAGAGGTAAAGCAAGTTTTTATTACTAGGACAAAAATAATACAATCAATCAGAAATTTTCTTAACGAAAGAGGATTTATAGAGGTTGAAACTCCTGTCCTTCAACCAATTTATGGAGGGGCATCTGCAAGACCTTTTATCACTCATCATAACGCATTAGATATTGATCTTTACCTCCGTATCGCTGATGAACTTTATTTGAAAAGGCTTGTTGTCGGTGGAATTGACAGAGTATATGAAATATCCAAAGATTTTCGTAATGAGGGAATGGATAGAGATCATAATCCCGAATTTACGATGCTTGAGTTATATCAAGCTTATGCCGATTATAATGATATGATGGTTATCGCTGAAAATATGATCTCATCTATTGCACAAGAACTATATGGGACTACCGTCATTAAATATCAAAACGATGAGATCGATCTTACTCCTCCATGGCGAAGGATGCCAATGCTTGATGCAATAAGTGCAGAAATTGGCATAAATGTAAAAGATGCAACTACTGAAAGATTGATAGAGATAGCATCAGAAAGAGACCCTGAAATACCAAAAACAATGCTCAGAGGTAAAGTAATTAACTTCTTATTTGAAGAATTCGTTGAGCCAAAATTAATACAGCCGACATTCATAACCGATCATCCTATAGAAGTTTCACCTTTGGCAAAGAAAAAGAGAGATGACAACTCTTTAGCGGAAAGATTTGAGATATTCATCGGTCGTTTGGAGTTGGGAAATGCGTTTAGTGAGTTAAACGATCCGATAGATCAAAGAGAACGGCTATTAGATCAAGCCAGACAAAGAGAGGCTGGCGATGAAGAAGCTCAAGTTATGGACGAAGATTATATAAGGGCGCTTGAATATGGAATGCCTCCAACGGGTGGATTGGGCATCGGAATTGATAGATTAGTTATGTTGCTTACAGATATGTCATCTTTAAGAGATGTTATATTTTTTCCACAAATGCGTCCAGAATCAGATTAACCTTTAACTTTTAACCTTTAACCTTTAACCAAATATGCGATATGAAATTTTCATTGGGCTTCGCTATCTGAAAGCGAGAAGCAAGCAGTTTTTTATCTCGTTCATCTCAATTATATCTGTTCTTGGTGTTGCAATAGGAGTAGCAACAGTCATAATTGCCTTGTCTGTTATGGGCGGTTTTGAGAGTATGATCAGGGATAAGATGCTTAAATCGGAAGGACATATAATCATATTTGGTGACGGAGACAGGGCTTTTGGCGATTACCAATATATAATGAAAAAGATAGAATCGGTTGATGGAGTATTGGCGGCTGCCCCTGCACTTGTTCGTCAAGCATATCTCCAAGATGCAAAAGGCGATAATCAGATGGGAGTCTTAATTAAAGGCATAAATCCACAGCTTGAGCCGAAAGT
>DTPJ01000556.1 GCA_011334435.1 Candidatus Poribacteria bacterium
AGATAGTCAATTCCAAACTCTGCTAAATTGATAGGGACAGCACCGAAACTGCTCATAGCATCTACAAAGTATTTTTTATTATGCTTTTTTACAATAGAACCTATTTCTTTAATAGGATTGATTATACCTGATGTTGTCTCGCAATGGACACTTGCAACGTGAGTTATAGACGGATCATTTGACAGAGTTAAATCAATATCTTGTAGATTTGGCTGAACATTTTCAGGATAATCTAAACTGACTACGGGTATTTTCAATATTTCTGCTATTTTGATTATTCTTTGGCAATATGCTCCATTGTTTATGACTAACCATTTTCCGTATGGCGGAGTGACAGATGACAAGACCGCTTCCACAGAGAAAGTTCCACTGCCCTGCATAATTATCGCTTCATACTCTTTGTCGTCAACACCAGCGAGTTTTAGTAATGATCTACGTATCTGTTTAACTATTTCAATGAATTCTGCATCTCTTGAACCGAGGTCTCTTAGCATTGCCAGTTTTACCGTTTGGCTCGTTGTTAGAGGACCAGGAGTAAATAATATCTTATCCGATGAAGAAGTGATAGTGTTTTTTAATAGCATTTGGCTAATTACCTTTCTTTTTGTCTATATTTACGATCTTGTTAATTCTTTACATTTGTTAATACATTTTACTCTATATTTAATGTTAAATACAAGGCAAAAGATAGATAAAAGTGACGGGTAACGAGTGACGAGTAATCAGTAAACATCATTTTTTCGTGCTATTCGGTGTGTTTCTATGGCTAACTATCCAGAATTTGAATAGAATCGCAGAACAGGTTTCTATTGACAACATAAACGCAGAATGATATTATAAATTTAAGCATTTTTATAAATTTGTTTATACATAGAATTTTTCTAACTTAACACTATTTATAAGGAGATAACATCGTGTCATCAGGAAATAGATATGGATTTTCAAAAGACACTATACCAATACCAAATCCTAAACCTATACAAGAACCATACAAAATCCCCGAACCAATAATAATTAATGCACCAAATCCGATCCCTGAACCTTTTATATTGCCGACCACGCAAGTCGTAAATTTCACCTTTGAAGATAACAATCTTGTTGGCTGGGTTGTTGTTGATGAACCGCCTCATCTTTTGGCAGAGAATATGCGATCAAGATGGGAAATAGGTGATGGTCCAATTTCTGGCAAAGCATTAATGCAGACAAGCAATATCTGGGGCGATAAGGGAGATACTGTTCCTCTTGGGACATTTATAATCTATGATCTCCAAACGTGGGTAAATTTTATTATGGAATTTGACGTGTATGCAATGGATAATGACGCTATCGGCATAGTATGGGGGTGGTGGAATAGATTTCGTCATCATAGATTTATCACTATGATTGACCCAAATAACCCTACTGGGGCACCGCCAGAATTAAAAGGACCTTTTTCAAGAATAGAAAGACGCACTGGCGATGCACCACCATATTATCAGACTTTAGCATCGGTAAGACAAGCATCATACACAGAATTTAAAGTCAACCATTTCAAGCTTGAGGTGAACAATAGAGTTTTCAAAGTCTATTCTAATAACGCATTAGTTCTTCAAGCTACTGATGGAAGATATTGGGGCGGTAAAATTGGATTTGCATTATACGCACATAGCGGGGTATATTTTGATAATATCCGAATTGAATCAATTGTCCCAGAAGTAAGCGATCAAATGTATAGATTTACTACACTCTAATTAAAGGAAGCTAAAATTATATAATATTTAGATAATGTATAAATTTATCAAAAATTGCGCTTTCCTATTATTCCTTGCAATATTTTTTATTCAATTATCATCTGCCCTTGATAGTCAAAATAGCAAAAATCTAATAACTGAAGATCGGTATTGGGTAATTTTCAAAGATAAGGGTTTATTAAATACCGACTCCAAAGAGCTGTTAGAAAAATATATAGAAAGTCTTCCTGAGCGAACACGTATCAGGAGACAAAGAGTTCAAGGTTCTGCTATTGATACGCTTGATTTGCCAGTTTAT
>DTPJ01000588.1 GCA_011334435.1 Candidatus Poribacteria bacterium
GACCAGAACCAGAACATCGTCTGGCAGGCAAGCTATGATCCGTTCGGACAAGCAAACATCTCAGTATCAACGGTTACAAATAACCTAAGATTTCCGGGCATGTACGCGGACACCGAGACAGGGTTGTACTACAACATGAACAGATACTATTACCCTGCGATAGGGAGGTACATAGAACCGGATCCGATACTGCAGCCAGTGGTGAATATGAGGCTAAATACAAGCCTAACATTTAATAAACTTTTATCAATCTTAGTTTTTAATCCTCAGCAACTGTATGAATATGTATATGCAAGGAATAATCCTTTGCATTGGATAGATCCGTTGGGGCTTGCGTTTTATCTCCCTAATACACAGATTGAATCTGGGTCTCAATCCAAATGTCCTTGCGGGAAGGTATATGCTGGGACGGCTCAGTGGGTTATTGGCGGCTGCAAATGTTTTTGGCAATGTGTTATTTCGGGGCAAGAGCCGTCGCCTAATAATCAGGGTAAGCCATCAAGTACGGGTTGGGTATTAGGCGGAGAGCCGAATGTAAGTTATTGTATTTGCAACGACCCAGATGGGAAACAACAACCAGTAGAACTACCGCCGCCTCAAGTAGGATTACCTGGAGAATAAAAGGGTATGAGTAAAAAAAAGCTTTTTATCTTTATACTTTTAGTATCTTTCTTAATTGTCTCTACAAAAGGCAATTGTGATCAAGGTGTATCTTCAAAAGACATTTCGGTTTATATCTTTGAAAGTAATGAACAAGTGCGAGATGCTGCAGTATTAAACAAACAAACGCCAGTAATGATAATTAAAAAGAGTAATATAAAAAAAGTAGAATTGACCCGATATAAGGAAAAACTATTTAAGCTGAAAATAGACTTAATTGGAAATGATGGCAATGAATTAAAAAAGATTACGTCAGAAAATATAGGTAAGAGGATTTTCTTTGTTAAAAGCTCCAAGATATTGTTTGCACCGTTTATATTGGCAGCCGTTAAAATACCTATAATCGTTATTGAACTCTCAGTAAGTGAGCAAGATGCAAAAGACATTGCAGGTGATTTTGACAGATCATTTGTATTTATTAATAAACAGCCTTCAGTAAGCGCAGTTATAAGAAAGGCAGAAGAACTTATAAATAGAAGGGAATATGATGAAGCACTTAAAATTTTTAAAACAACCCTAAATAAAACAAAGAGCAATGATGATAAGGTTTTTCTCTATATGGGAATGTTTGAATGTTATTGGCTTCAAAAGGATTATGGTAATGCAGCAAAGGCATACCAATTGCTTGTTAAACAACCGATCACTATTGATTTAGATAACTATTTTCCAATCACGCAAGCATATCAATATCTCATTGGGTTTGAGAACAAACATGGGAATACAAAAAAAGCCGCCTATTATGCTAAAAAATCCAATGATATATCCGAGTATATAATAAACAATTATCCACTTACTCCCACAGCACGATGGGCAAATCTTGGAATTGGAGAATTTGAACTTCGGGATGGGGATGTCAAGGATGCAGAAAAACGCGCACTTCTTGCGATACAAGCCGATAGGAAAATGCTAGATTATTACTTAGGGTATATGCTTTTAGCAGCGTGTTATGAATATCAAGATAAATATAAGGATGCAGAAAAGATATATGAAAAGATAATAAAAGATTTCCCCAATGGTAATTGTCCAGTAGCGGCACAATGGTACCTTGACAGTCTGAAACATAATAAATCTGAGATAAAAGAGGAAATTAAAAAATATAAACGTGGAGTTCTTTCCCCAGATTGACACAAGGAATTGACTCTTTATGACCGCCATGCTGAGCATAGCAAATGATAAGAATATAGATCTGCAAACATTTGTCGGACTTTTGATCCAGTCAGATGAGATAAAGACAGACATCAGCGATATAATAAACCGTGTGAATCAAAGAGGCGTAAATGCCACGCTTGAGAAAGAAGACATAAAGCTGTTCAAGCAACTATTTGAAAATGCAGAAGAGATTATTGACCATATAAAAGGCTTTAA
>DTPJ01000438.1 GCA_011334435.1 Candidatus Poribacteria bacterium
CGTTTAAGGATATTGAACACGACAGATTAGCTGGTATCGTTACAACACCTATACAAATAGGTATTAAACCAGCATTATTTTTATCTACTTTCGTTACAATTTTGGCTTATGTGGCTTTTATCCTACCTTACGCTATTGGCAAAGCTGAACCAAATTATCTTATATGGATAGGTATTGCCTTTGGTGCAACATTTATAACGAGAATTCCGCTTTTATTTAGACAGACACAAGACAACGGCTATTTAGCTTTGAAAGGGTCTCTTTTGAGTTGTATTGTCCTTTATCCTTGCCTAATTGGGACTGTCCTTTCTATTCCTATCTGTGCGATTATTATTTTGACGCCATTTCTTTTATCTCTTATACTTTTGGAACTTAGTTCTCATCGTGTTTGAAAATAAACGCATTTTTTCATTGAATAATCGCTATCCGTTTAGATTCGGTTCTTCCGTTTGTATATTCTATTATACAGATATAGATTCCACTGGCAATTTTTCGCCCATAATCATTTTTTAAATCCCAAGTCAGATACCTAGCATCATCTAAATCTTTTCTCTGATAGATCAAGTTTCCGGTTATGTCATAAAATTTTATATTCCTGATCGGCTTTGATCCGATCATTTCTAACATTTGACCAATCTTAATTGGATTTGGAAATACTTTTGTGATGGAATCCAATCCCATTGGGTCCCAATCGTTAAGTTCCTTGATGCTTCCCGGAAATTTTGCATATTTATATGCTGATTCTGCATTTATTAATCCCCAACCATAACGGTTATCAGGGTTTAGTGACCGTGATGCAGTGTATTTAAGCAATTTTACAAGCATCTTAGGTTTAGAGATTTCAGGTATTGCCTGTTTTAATAATGCAAGTGTCCCTGCAACGATTGGAGTTGCCATAGAAGTCCCATTAGCTTTTCTGTATCCGATATTATTACTTGGGTCTGCGACATAAGTTCCCTCTCCCATCGCGACTAAATCAGGTTTAATTCTGCCATCATAAGTCGGTCCTATGGAACTGAAATCAGAGATAAGACCATCAACGTTGACAGATCCAACTGCTACAACATCAAAACCGTCTGCTGGGGCGCTGATATATGGATGCTCATTTGATTTTCCTTCGTTGCCAGCAGAGACAACAACAATAACGCCTTTATCTACTGCGATGTTCGCTGCAATAGTCGTCTTTGCTGTCCTTCCGTTCATATCGCTGTATGAATACCAATCCGAATACCCAAGCGAACTGCTGACAATGTCTGCCCCATTTTGCTCAGCCCATTCAAGCCCTGCAACCCACCAATCTTCCTCTATTTGCTTTTCAAACATAACGCCGTCTTCAGAGACCTTCTCTGTCTTTGCTAAAAGATAATTCGCTCCATAGGCGACACCGACGAAATTTCCCTGATCATAACCCGCTAAGATGGAAAGCACCTCAGTTCCATGGTCGTCTTGACCGATGTCATCAGAAGGTAGCTGATCTTTTGTTTCATTATCGTTATTAATAAAATCGTATTGTGCAAGAACATTGACATTTCTCAAAGATATGTGCGATAGATCAAATCCTGTATCTAAAAGGGCAATTGTAATACCCTCGCCATGATAACCTCTATTATGAAGTGCGTCTATGTGAACTTGAGTAATTTGAGTCGCGGATAGACCATAATCTTTCTCTGGCGATATTTCAATCTTCAATGGGGCTTTTCTTATAACCGAGGTTTTCTGTTTTGGCTTTGGAGTCCTAATTTTGTAATTAGCAACTTTTTGGATAGAATCAACATAAGGAAGGTTTGCAATGCTCTTTAAAGTTTTCTCGTTAGCAATTATTGTTATGCCGTTAAGCCATCTGCTCGTTAAACATAGCTTTGCTCCACAGTTTAACACACCATTGATATAAGGCTGATAAACTGGCAAATCAAGCGTATCAATAGCAGAACCTTGAACTCTTTGTCTCCTGATACGTGTTCGCTCAGGAAGACTTTCTATATATTTTTCTAACAGCTCTTTGGAGTCGGTATTTAATAA
>DTPJ01000496.1 GCA_011334435.1 Candidatus Poribacteria bacterium
CACATTACAATTTGTCGCAAGCGATATGATGGGCGATCACAGGATCATGGCGGGATTAGATGTCATATCACTTCGCAATCAACCTGACTTTTTCGCAGCATACTATTATCTTAAAAAAAGACCCGATTTCGGCTCAGCAATATTCAGTGAAAATGAGTATCACATTGAGGGAAGCAAGCGATTTTGGCAAAGGAATACTGGCATTCAAGGATATATGGGCTATCCATTAGATAAATATAATAGGATCGATCTGTCTGCTGGAAGATATTTCAGGGTTATAGAATATACATTGCAAGAAGGGCAAGAGAGTATGATGAATAAAGCTGATTCAATCAATTCCTTAGGTATATCCTATGTTAGAGATAAAGTTGTCTGGACTGATCTTGGACCTTATGTCGGAAATTATCTTGACTTTTCACTTGGACAGGCGATAAAAATAACAAAACGCGATCTTAGAATGACTGATATAACCTTTGAGACGAGAAATTATACTAAGCTTGGCAAACGGTCTAATCTCGCTATTAGAGCGATAACCGCAGGTAGTTTTGGGCTTGATAAAGAGAATTACTATTTAGGCAGTAGTTTTAGCCAATCACAAGGAGGTCTTTATTACAATAAATCCTTAATGCGAGGCTACGATTATAATGAAATATACGGAACACGAGTAGGTCTGCTAAACGTAGAAATAAGAATACCATTTCTTGACGAGTTGAGATTTGGATTTCCAATTTCTTGGGGTATTGGCAGTATAAGAGGAGCAATCTTTGCTGATTTCGCAGGAGTTTATCCTCGTCCTCCAAATGCCAAAGATATTCATGGCAAATTGATAGTGTCACAAAAAGAGTTTGAGCCATGGATTTCTGATGAAGACGGTTTTAGATTGCTTGATATTAGGGCATCAGTCGGCTTTGGTTTTAGATTAGGACCACTGAGCTTTGACTTTGCAAAGAAGACTGATCTAAAAAGTTTCGGGAAAGGGTATAAATTCCATTTTGGTCTTGGGCAGGATTTTTAGTGTAAGATGATGTAATTAGCCACAGAAACACACAGAATAACGCGGAAAAGGTATTATAACTGGATATTGGAGTTAGTCTGACATTTAATAGGAGGAAAATATGGGTAAAGGTAAAAAGTTTATTATCATAATCGCAATAATTGCAGTTATCTTTATTGCAATTCAAATCTGGGCAAAGCTTTATCCTGATTGGCTATGGTTTAGTTCGCCTGCGGTCAATATGGGATCGGTTTTCCTTACAGTCCTTAAAGCGAAGATAGGAATGGGAGTAACCTTCTCCATTATCGCTTTGGCGGTAACTATTATCAACCTATTTTTATTATGGAAACTCACATTGCGTTCATTCACAGATAGCATTATCCCAATAGGCGAAAATCGCATATCTATCGGCAGAAAGCTTTTAATTGGGGTGTTGTCCCTTGTTTGTATCATAATAAGCATTATTTTGGGACTTAGCGCAGTAAGCCAATGGGAGCCTTATCTTCGCTATACTAATTCTGATGGGCTGAGTTTTTCCAGTGTCGATCCACAGTTCTATAAAGACCCGATATTCAATAAAGATATATCATACTACGTATTCAAGATGCCCTTTTTAAGATTTCTTCGCGGATGGCTTTTTGTGCTTTTTTTAGTGACTACAATGGCGACAGGAGTGGTTTATGGGCTTCGCAGGATGAGCGGAAAATTGTCTATGCCAATGCGCGCACACATATTCATATTATCTGCTATAACGCTTGTTTTGCTTGCTTGGGGGCGAGTTTTTGCCATGTATGAGTTATTATTCCCACCATCAGCTAAAGGGTGGGTATATGGAGTTGGCTATACAGATGTTATGGCGAGAATTCCCGTTCAGAAAATAATGATGATCGTCGCTATACTTTCCGCAATTCTCTGCGTTGTAAGCATTTTTACTCGTAAAACAACCAAATTGACAATTGGCTTTGTTATTTTATTTTTAGCAGTCGCTATTATTGGCGGAGGATTTTATCCATGGGTGATCCA
>DTPJ01000075.1 GCA_011334435.1 Candidatus Poribacteria bacterium
AGGGAGGACCAACGTATTCTTCATAAGCGACCGACCATAAAGAATGATAAAAAATACGGTCTCCCCATAAGCCCCTCCCCCTTGAGGGGGGAGGCTGGGTGGGGGTGATCATGTTATAGATGTTTATGACCACTCGCTTATTCTTACTAGAGTATTTTGGTTATTTAAATTGATGTCTTAGTTATCATATAGTTACCGTTTATATTATAGATTAATTACCTGCAAGTGGTTGAAAGGAAGGTGATTGCCCATTATAAATGAGCTTGGCAATACGTTTGACAGCGATTCGAAAACTTACTTTTCTGGGTAACCGAAGGCGAAATAGAGCAATGACTAATCCAGCAAGGGCAACACAATACAGGTGGGATTGGATAGCACCCAATTTTTCAAATTGTCCTTTTCCAAAATTTAAGTACTGCTTATAATATTTTATGTGAAGTTCCACTTCCCATCTTTTTCGGTACCGGGTATTAATCTGGACACCATTGTATACTAACTTGTTGCAGATTAAGACATCATAGATGATCTTATGATTCTTTAATATCCTTCGGCGTACGATCAACACTACTTGACCATAAACAGGATGAGTCAACTCGAAGCGCTGATAATCATTGTTTTTTCCGGAGCACAGCCAAGCTCGATCTTTGACCTTTTCAATAATCTCTTTAGGGGATAACCGCTGACCTTCGAATTCGAAGGTGTGATTGTTATTGGGTTTGCTCACTACGGTAAGCCCTGCATTTTGTGCTGCCCGGACCACCTTTTGCTTACAGTAGGCACTATCGAAGGTGATCTCAACGTGATCTAATGAACAGTCATGATTTTGGCTTTCGGCTTTCAATTGGTCGATAAAGTCACAGGCCATGTCGTTTTTCGAGCGATGATCTGGATGTGTCTTTGGTAGCCAGAGCATGATAGAGATTGGAAACACAAAATCCCCAAACGATGCTAAGATGACCACAGGGTTATACCCCATGATGTAAGTGCCTTTGACATGGTCAAAGAGTCTATGGATAAATTCCATGATTTTACCCGACTTTTCAGTTTTCGTGTCGTCAATAATGATCATAGGGCGATGACGACTTTGGTAACTCTCATTACCCTGAGAGAACTTGGCTAACTCATCAAAAAAGACCGGAAGAGCTAGCAAGTGCAACAGCTTCTCAAACGCTTGGGAGTAGTTAATGAGAATAGGGTAGAGCTTCCGTAACTGCTTGCCATACTTTTCACTCAACTCATTGAGTGAATCTTCTTCCAAGAATGGGAGCAGAATAAATACCCATAACCATTGGAATAAGTGAGGTGATTTATAATAGGCAAATCCAGATTGAATAACCAATGTCCGTAACTTTTTTCCTGTGAGCTGTTGGAACAAAGTGGTACTTATCAATTTTAATTCCCGAGAACTTTTCTCTTCCATGGTTTTCCTCCATAGAGAAGTTAATGTGGAGAAGGCCATATTAAAAAAGTTATAATCGGCTTTTTACCCATAAACCATCGAAAAGAAAGTTACAAAATTCAACCGCTTGCACATAAATATTTAAAATATGTTTAGTAAAAATATTGAAAAATAAATAATATACTTATTTGGACTGATACTCTAGTAATCCAATAAATGAAGCTGAAAATTTATAACAAAAATCGTCTTTATAAGGGAGACCAAGGCTTACACACATAAAAATCTTATTAAAAGGCTTATTAATCGCATAGTTTCCATCGGTGTTTGCGAGATATTTTCTCTCTACAACAGGGTCAGTTACTGGAAGAATATAACGAATATCATTGTAAGTAAACTCAGCTCTAACTTTTCGTTTCTCATCTCCAAATTCAGCACCTTCTCGCCTCACTAATATATCAAGCTTGGTTGGGCTGATAAGGTACAAAGAAGCCTTTACCTGATCAATTAAGCTTTTGGGTATACGATCATTTAACCCCTGATAACTGGAAAAATTTGTATCCTTAATAAGCTTACCTCCCCAAAGTTTTTTTGGATGATCACATAAGCCTGGTAATTG
>DTPJ01000465.1 GCA_011334435.1 Candidatus Poribacteria bacterium
AATACATCCCGTTTTAAATGCGAAAGACATACAAAATGCGATGAGTAACGGAAAAATCTCCGCTATAATAGGAATTGAGGGCGGACAAGCTATTGAGGACAACTTATACCTGCTTGATGTTTTTTATGGACTTGGCGTCAGAATTATGACAATCGTATGGGGAAGCACCAATTGGGCTGACGCGTCACGTGAACCAGAAAAGCATAACGGACTTACAAATTTCGGCAAAAGCGTAATCAAAGAGATGAATAAGCTGGGAATGATCGTTGATGTGTCTCATTCGTCAGATAAGACAGCATACGACGTCTTGGATGTCAGCACTGATCCGATAATTGCATCTCATTCCAGCGCCCAAGCTATATGCGGACACCCTAGGAATGTCAATGACAACTTGATAAAGGCTATATCAAAGGCAAGAGGGGTAATTTGCGTCAATTTTTGTCCTGAATTCCTTGATGAAGACTATTGGAAAGGCAAAAAAACTAACCCGCCATCAATAGATAAGGTCATAGAACATATAGACCATATCGCAAATGTTGGCGGAATAGACTGTGTAGGTATCGGCTCTGATTATGATGGTATGGGACCAGCACCAATAGGTTTAGAAGATGTGTCAAAATTGCCAAATATCGCAAGAAAACTATCAGAACGCGGTTATAAAGACGATGATATAGCAAAGATCATGGGCGGTAATTTTCTCAGATTATTTAATGAAATATGTAAGTGAGGGAAAAATTGACAAATATATTGAGAATAGCCATATCAAGTAGATTAAATGATAAAGATGACTTTAAGAAGATAACTCTAACATCAGAAAATAAAAAAGCATATATATATCTAAAAAATGATAACTTTGTATTCCAGAATAATGATGAAGAAGCAGTCATTGAAGAAGTTGATATAATTAATAAAATAGAGGAACTCATTCAGAAGGGGTTTAAATCAATAATTTGCGAATTTTATTCTGGTGACATGCGTATAGAGATACCTTCTGGAAAAAACGCAAAACCGAAGATAACCTATTCCAAACCGTTGATCATGCCAGAAGAAACTGATTCAGGGACGATAATTGACCCTGACGAAGCTAACGAGTTACTAAAAGCTATAGAGATCATCAGTTCCGATGGTTCTACCAAAGCGGACATGATGAGAAAGTTTATTCAGATAGACAACTTCATCAAAATTATCCTTCCATTACTCAATAAAAGCTCACAGGACAAGAAAATCTTTATCTTAGATTGTGGTTCTGGAAAATCATATCTTTCTTTTGTGATGAATTACTTTCTGCGAGAGAAGCTCAGAAGGAATTGTCATTTTTTTTGCATTGACACAAACGTTGAATTGATAGAAAAATGCAGAGGAATACAAAAGCAGTTAAATTATAATAATATGGAATTCCATGTCAGTGCAATAAAGGATTTTCAGCCAAAGGAGAGAGTTGATATAGTTTGCAGTCTCCATGCCTGCGATACCGCAACAGACGAAGCCATAGCTAAGGGAGTTTTATTGGAATCGCCTTTTTTGCTTGTCGTTCCTTGCTGTCAACATGAGGTTACAAATCAATTAACAGATCACCCGTTGAAAGCTATAACAAGGCATGGAGTATATAAATCTAAGTTAGCGGATTTATTGACTGATGCTATGAGGACGCTTATCCTTGAAGCGGTTGGCTATAAGGTGAGTGTGACAGAATACGTGTCGCCTATCTATACACCTAAGAATATCTTGATTCAAGCGGAGAAAATACAAGCCAAAAACAGTATGGCTTTTAAACAATATCTTGAACTAAAAAACATGTTTAGCGGAGTGTCAATAGAACTTGAACGTATACTTCATAACTTTTTTGACTTCTCAAATTTGGAAAGCTAAAAAACTTTGGCTCATGTAAATATATTGTGAAAAATCTCGAAATGTGATATATTTCCTCCATAAATTGAAATCAAGGAGGGAATGCTTATGTTGTTTCCTGTTATAGACCTAATGTCTCCTGAAAGCTG
>DTPJ01000081.1 GCA_011334435.1 Candidatus Poribacteria bacterium
CGTCATCTCTTTTATATTGTCATTAGCTACTATTGGCTTAAATCTTGCCAATACATATATGACCAAACCGCTTACAGATATGGTATTCGCTCCAACGGACCCTGTCAAAGTAGCTGACCATAGACACCGCTTCTTCCTATTAAATATATTTGTCCTATTTCTAATAGGAATGCATGTTTTAGGGACGGGATTGGGAACTCTCAGAACCTATATTATGAGTTGGCTTGGAAACAAAGTCATTCTTGACCTAAGAACATCAGCTTATGAATATCTGCAAAGGCTTTCGTTAAGTTTCTATGATAGAAAAGAGACTGGGAGGTTGATGTCTCGGATCACTTATGATACAGGCAATCTCCAACAATTCATCGTAAACGGTATTCAAGATTTTACCGTTGACGTTATGATGTTGACGGGAATGAGTGTAGTTTTATTTGTGACAAACTGGAAATTAGCCGCATTGACCCTGATTCCATTACCGCTTTTAACAATTGGCACGATCTACTTTGGGCAAAAAATGCACATGGCATATCACAAGGTATGGCGACGTATGGCTAGCATATCCGCAATTTTAGCAGATACAATACCCGGCGTAAGAGTGGTTAAAACTTTTGTTGCTGAACAAAGAGAAATAAATAAATTTACGAACATTAATCACGACTTTTTTAAGTCCAGTATGAATACAGCGAAACTGAATACATTGTATTTTCCTATAATGGGATTTGCGACTTTTGCAGGTGGTATAATAATACGTTGGTTCGGTGGTAGAGATGTTGTCACTGGCGATATGACGCTTGGATCGTTGATGCTCTTTATGGGGTATATGTGGCAGTTCTATGGTCATGTGAACGGTTTGACAAGGCTAAATCAGATGCTTCAAATGGCTGCTTCCGCAGCTGAAAGGGTCTTTGAGATATTAGATGCTCAACCTGAAATTGATGATAGTAAAAGTGCGATAGAGTTACCGCCAATAAAGGGCGACATAAAGTATGATAATGTAGTATTCAGTTATGATGGTGAGAAAAATGCCCTTGATGGTATCTCATTTGAGATTAAAGCAGGTCAAATGGTTGGACTATCAGGTCCTAGTAGCGCAGGAAAAACAACCCTTGTTAATTTGCTTTGCAGATTCTATGATGTTACTGAAGGTGCAATAATAATTGATGGCTATGACATCAGAGATGTAAAGGTTAGATCGCTAAGAGACCAGATAAGCGTAGTGTTACAAGACCCATTTCTATTTCATGGTTCAATAGCAGATAACATCGCATATAGCAAACCGACAGCGACAAGATCAGAAATAATAGCTGCTGCAAAAGCTGCTAATGCCCATGAGTTTATCATGAATTTTCCCGATGGTTACGATACTATGGTTGGTGAACGTGGAGTTGGTTTATCAGGTGGAGAAAAACAACGTATATCTATCGCAAGGGCAATATTGAAAAATCCACGTATATTAATACTTGACGAAGCGACATCATCAGTTGATACAGAAACAGAATCGCTTATTCAATCAGCCATAGAACGTCTTGTTGAGGGAAGGACAACTATTGCCATAGCTCATAGGCTTTCAACACTAAAAAAGGCAGATAAACTTATAATCCTTGATAAAGGAAAGATCGTTGAGATGGGAACTCATGATGAACTACTTGAAAATGATGGCTTATATAAACGGTTAGTTACTATGCAGGCTGAGCTTTCAAAAGTCAGGGCTGTATAAGCATTAAATGGTCGTTGACTCCCATACTTCGTGTAATATTGGCGAATTTCTCTTTTTGCAACTTTCACGACTATATTAGGTTTATTAATTACTTCAATTCTTTTAGCTTAATCCAGATGGTATAAACCTCCTTTGGGTTACCATCTGTTTTTTTCAAAGCAATTGTTGTAACATCTGGATTGGAGACGTAACTGATAACCCCGCTTAAAGTTGTTTCGTGTAGAAAAAGCCAGTTGACCATTTCAATATTAAGACCCTTTGTTAATTCCAAAA
>DTPJ01000097.1 GCA_011334435.1 Candidatus Poribacteria bacterium
GGGCAGATCAAAATTCTTGACTTATAAAGCCTGTGTATGTTATAATATTTGAAAATCTTTTTATTTTCTATCAGAAGCAATTGTGATAGAGGGCAAAAATAAAAAATCAATAAACATCAGACTTAAGGGAATAGCCCTTTTCGTCTCTTTCTGAGAGAAAAGGGTTTTTTGCTATTGAAACCGAATAGGGGGTGTTTCCAATAAGAAGCGATACTGTAAAGAAAGGCTACGAAAGAGCACCGCATAGAGCTTTATTATATGCTACTGGTCTGTCAAAAAGCCAATTGGATAAACCATTTGTTGGACTTGTGTCCAGTTTTACTGAATTGATACCCGGTCATATCGGCATGAGGGAACTTGAAAGGTCAATTGAGAAGGGTATTAACGCTGGTGGAGGGACATCATTTATATTTTGTGTTCCGGGTATTTGCGATGGAATTGCTATGGGGCATAAAGGCATGCACTATTCACTCGCATCGCGTGAATTAATAGCAGACATGATAGAGTCCGTAACATTGGCTCATGCCCTTGATGGTTTAGTGCTTCTAACTGATTGTGACAAAATAACGCCCGGTATGTTGATGGCAGCTGCAAGGCTTAATATCCCATGTATAGTTGTTACAGCAGGTCCTATGCACTCAGGCATGTATAAAATGAAACGTAGATCACTTGTCAGAGATACTTTTGAGGCGGTCGGTCTATATAGTGCTGGAAAAATATCTGACAGAGAATTGGAAGAACTTGAAATGTGCGCCTGCCCTGGACAAGGTTCATGCCAAGGACTTTATACTGCAAATACTATGGCTTGTGTGACTGAGGCTATGGGAATGTCGCTTGTTGGTTGTGCTACTGCCCTGGCTGGAATGGCTAAAAAACAGAGGATCGGCTATGAAAGCGGAGTTCGTATCGTTCAATTGATCAAAAAGGGCATTAATTCAAGAAAAATTATGAACAGAAAGTCAATAGAAAACGCTATTAAGATAGATATGGCTCTCGGTGGTTCAACAAATACGGTTTTACATATTCCTGCGATAGCTCATGAAGCAGGCGTTAAACTTCCTCTTGAGGTCTTTGATGAGATCAGTAAAAATACTCCACATATTACCAAATTGGAACCCAGTGGTGATCATCTTATGGAAGACCTTGAATATGCAGGAGGTATCCCCGCAGTTATGAGCGTCTTAAAAGATAGCCTTAACGATGTTATGACAGTCAGTGGTTTAACTATACGTCAAATAGCAGAAAGCGCAACAGTAGAAAATCCCGATGTCATAAGGAACTTTGAGACCGCTTATAGCAAACAAGGCGGTTTGGCAATTTTGAGAGGTTCTCTTGCCAAAGGTGGATCAGTCGTAAAACAAGGTGCAGTGAAACCTGATATGATGAAATTTACTGGCACCGCCAAAGTTTATGACGGTGAAGAAATCGCCATGAAAGCCATACTTAATGACGAGGTAAAGCCCGGTGATGTCGTTGTTATCAGATATGAAGGACCAAAAGGTGGACCTGGTATGAGAGAAATGCTACTTCCAACTGCCACAATCGTTGGAAAAGGATTATCCGATAGCGTGGCATTGATAACAGACGGAAGATTTTCCGGCGGAACAAGAGGTCCTTGTATCGGTCATGTCTCACCAGAAGCGATGGAAGGCGGGCTTATTGCAATAGTCCAAGATGGCGATAAGATCAGTATTGATATACCAAATAGAAGGCTTGATCTTCTAGTATCGGACGAAGAGATAAAAAATAGATTTAGCAAATGGACTCCCCCTGAACCTAAGATTAAGACTGGCTACCTTTCAAGATATGGCAAGTTAGTTAAATCCGCAGGAACAGGTGCGATATTAAGTAGTGATTAGTAATCAGTGATCAGTAATTAGTAATCAGTGATCAGTAAAGTTGATCATTTGTTACTTGTTATTGAAAATAGAAACGAGGTGTTTTAGTCTTGAAAATGAGAGGTGCAAAAATACTCCTTGAAAGCCTGA
>DTPJ01000783.1 GCA_011334435.1 Candidatus Poribacteria bacterium
CAAATTGCGGAAAAACTAAACATAACTATTATAAATAAATCATCTGGTTCGGTAAGTGAAAAAACCGTCTCTGTGAAGGATTTAATATCTTGGTCAGAAGCTCAGATAATTGTCAGAAATATGGCAAATGAGTTGCCAGAACCTATTAGTGACGTTGTTAAAGAGATGGCTGAGATAATGCGTCCTAATTTAATATACAATCCTGCACTGACAAAAGAGCGCCAAGATGAAAAAATAAACAACATTCTATTGTCAAATAGCAAAGTTGTTAAAGATGAAAAAATAATAGCTATCGGTGATATAGTAACATCATCACATATCAGAAAACTTAGAGCATTATCATCAGAACAAAGACGGGCATTTTTTCACTCTTTGCCTAGCGTTCTTTTGCTTGTATCTCTTCTTACATTAGTTTTAGTTGTATATCTCGCTACACAAGAAAAAAACCTTTTTAGCGAAACGAGAAAAATTTTAGCATTAAGTATTCTTGTTCTACTTATGGTCGCTTTGGGAAGCCTGATAATAAATCAAGTTCCCAAACTTGGTTTAAAAATGCCCGGATTTCTTGTTCCAGTGGCATTAGTTTCTGTTGTAATATCTATTATAGCAAATGTGCCATTGGCGATACTTACTGCATGTATTATTGGCGTTTTTTTGGCTATATCTGCGGGGATCGGCACAACAGCATCTTTTGAATATTTGTTAGTTTCTTTGACTGGTGGAGTTGTATCTGCAATATCTGCTTCTTATGCCCGTCGTCGCCGTCATCTCATAATTCCGGGGCTTTATGTCTCCGCAAGTAATGTTCTAACTATACTCGGTATGGGGCTTTTAGTAAGTAATTCGCCTGCTACTTTGGGGACGAATTGTCTTGTTGGCGGAATTAATGGTATCATAGTTGCACTATTAACTCCTGGATTGTTGCCAGTTTTTGAATATATATCAAGGACAACAACTGATATGGAGTTATTGGAGCTTTCTGATCTTAATCAACCACTGTTAATACAATTGAAAGAAAAAGCAAGTGGGAGTTATTATCATAGCCTTGATGTAGCCAAACTTGCAGAGACCGCCGCAGAAGCGATAAAGGCTAATCCTTTATTAGCAAGGGTAGGTGCATATTACCATGATATTGGAAAAATGACAAAGCCTGAATTCTTTATTGAAAATCAGAAGGGAGAAAACATTCACGATAAACTCAATCCAAGCATGAGTTCAAGGATTATCTCTGCGCATGTTAAAGATGGAGTAAAGCTTGCTAAAGATTCAAATTTGCCACAGGTTATTCAGGATATAATTCAACAGCATCATGGGAATACTTTAATAGGTGGGCTACGTTTTTATCAGAAGGCAATGGAATCTGACAAACATAATACCGTTAGACTTAAAGATTATCGTTATCCAGGACCGCGACCACAGACAAAAGAGGCAGCTATCATACTTATGGCTGATTCTGTTGAGTCAGCACGGCACGCCCTTTTGCGTGACGATCCATCATATAGCAGATTGATAAATTTTGTCAGAGAGATAATAGAAGATAAAACGATGGATTCTCAATTAGATGAATGCGACCTTACATTGCGAGACATAAGTCTTATCTCAGATGCTTTTGTCAAGGTATTATCAGGTATGTATCATACAAGGATAGAATATCCAAAAGAAACTGAGACTTTGCCAGTTGGAACTGAAAATGAATAGTGGAACTAAGACGTTAGAAATTGAAATACTTGAAAATATTGAAATTTCCTCTGATATAAGGGATACAATCCGAAGTTCCGCTGAAAAAGCCTTGATAGCAGAAGGCATTGATAGGTGCGAATTAAGCATACTTTTGACAAATGACAATGAGATAAAAGATTTGAACGCTAAATATCGTAATGTAAACGCGGTAACCGATGTTTTAGCTTTTGCGATGCGTGAAGGCATTGATGGCGATCTAAATGATGAGATATTAGGCGACATCGTTATCTCTATTCCAACAGCGGAAA
>DTPJ01000548.1 GCA_011334435.1 Candidatus Poribacteria bacterium
ACTTTCATAAAGTTAGGACGAGCACCAACAACTGAAATAATCTTCATAAATATTTTAGTATTTTTTCCACGCTGGGCGTACAGCCCTTCGAGAAGGCAAAAACGGGGCGCTCAGGGTGTAGCCATTCATGTAAAGTCAGCTAAATTTAATACTTTGATAAAAAGTCGGGTTTTTACTGCAGTCTCTTGATAACTTTTGCGGGAACACCCGCAACAACAATAAGGCGGTACATCCCTTGTGACAACCGCTCCAGCACCAACGATTGCACCTTTTCAATAGTCCCCCCTCTTCAAATTTAACTTAACGAAAGATCAATCAAATTAGAAAGAGAACAGTCGGTTCTCCTTTTCAAATCAAGACCTCAAGCCACGAGTCCTCATCTCAAGCGCCAATCTTCCCAATCAAGCCTTCAGCAAAGGTGCTCGGCAATTGAATTGCCTTCCTGATTGTTTATCTGCACCTTCCAAAACAAGAAACAAGCTGTTTGGTATGCTGCCTAAGAATTACCTCAAATGTCGATATCAGCTATTAAGAGCCGTCTGTAATAGGGTAGGTAGTCGCCTATCCTCTATTTGCCGTAGCCTATGCTGAAACGGCATGCTACTGATAGGTACCCTGCGTTGAACCATATCGCTATGCTTAACGCTGAATAATGCTGTCCTCCTTCACAATCAGATTTATATAAGAATCATGAGTAGAAAACTTGAAGAAGTTATCATCCCTCATTATCAGTGTCCCAGGTTTCTCAAACTTGTTTTTGGTGTAGTCTGGTGATACGGCTATTACTTCGTAGGTTTTGCCATCGTAATCAAAAATAGGAAATTGAAACGGTGGAAATATAAAAGCTCTAATCCAATTATAAAGACTAGATGTACATTTATTAAAATTGATTTTGTTTTCCTTAAAATTTATCGAACCACGAGAGTAATATAATGCCTTCGAATTATCCTGAGGAAACCTTTTGTTAGTAAGGGATAAAATCTTATCTACCTCGGCTTCAAATAGTTTTACTGCATTTTCCACCGCTAAGTCATATAGAGCACGAGCACTTTCAATCTCTCTGATACTGAAGATTCTCCGATTTATTATATCCCCCGTATCTACGCCTTGATCCATATAGTGCAGTGTAACCCCGAACTCTTGTTCACCATTTATCAGCGCAAACGCGATAGGGGACACTCCACGATAACGGGGTAATGGAGCAAAATGTAAATTAATTGCGCCAAATTTAGGGGTTTCAATAATAGATTGATTTAGAATTTGGTCATATTGAATAGAGAAAATAAAGTCCAGGTCAAGCTTCTTCAAGTACTCAATAGATGAATAATCTTTAATTTTTGAAAATTGTTTGACGTTTAGCCGAAGTTCGCTTGCCTTTTTTTTTAGGGATCTCTGCCAATCGTCGATCCCGACATCGGAATTATTTGGCGACACAAGAACTAATTCGACGTCTTTACTCAAAAGAATTTCCAGTGCGCAGACGGCTGCCGTGTTTTTGCCTAGTAACGCAACTCGACTTCTTCTCATAAATTAGCTCTCCAACATTGTGATTATAACAGCAGGTGAACATTTGATTAGCAGGGCTATTTCAATCCCTGCTCAAGTTACTTACAAAAGGTGCTATCACCCAACTTTTGCCAATGGTGGAACCTGGAACTTGCTAAACCCCAAATCTACAGGTAACTGGCTCAGGCTGGATATTTGTTTAAATGTATCCTTCAGTTGATGCTCGTATAAAGTTCTCTGTCATATACTGTATATCCATAGCAGTTGTTCCCCACTAATCAATGGCTATAAGTTTCCCGTTGTTGTTGATCGACTTTTCGGCTGCTTCCAGAATTCTCACAACACCCAATCCGGCTTCACCATTTGTAACAGGTGTCTTTGAGTGCTCGATACATTCAACGAAATGAGAAGCAAGAAGTGAGAGAGCCTCAGTCGAGTCCAATTTGGGCGAGTACATATCTCCGGTACGATACTGAACTAA
>DTPJ01000545.1 GCA_011334435.1 Candidatus Poribacteria bacterium
GGGCTTCCTAAACCTGTGACTGTTCTTGGAGTTGCTGGTGCGAAATTCGGTCCGAGAGGTCTCGGATATTGGGATTATTCTACTCCACCAAAAGAAATATACGAACAGTATGCTGCTGATGACTATGCGGGAGGATTTATTAGATTTGAAAATGGGATCGGTCTGCAAGTGGAAAGTTTTTGGGCTTCACATCAACCAGAGGATTTTCAGCTTGAAATTTTCGGCACAGAAGCAGGCGGAAAATTAAGCCCTGTTACGCTCTACACAACTAAATTCGGCTCTCCACAAGATATTAGACCTATTATTCCAAGTGGTCCAGAGGCATGGGATAATATTGCTGGACATTTCATTGAGTGTATCCTTGACGGCAAAGAGTGTCAAGCCCCACTTAGGCATGGTCTTATCGTTCAACAAATGATGGAAGCGGTGCTAAAAAGCGCCGAGATCGGAAAAGAAGTCCGACTTGACAAAAAAGTTAAATAAGATTAAAAAATGATGATTGAGAGTTAAAAGACAAGAAATATACTCTTAACGTTTAACTCTCAACTTAACTTTATGAACGAAATGAATCTATCATGATCAACTGATCCAAAGGTTTACGAGGTCTTGGATCAGGATTTTCGTCGGGAAATCCGATTGGAACCATTATTACAGCTACTTTTGATTCGGGAATACCTAAAATTTTCTTGACAGGCTCTCGTTCAAACCATCCGACCCAGCACGTTCCAAGACCTTCGTCTGTTGCAGATAGGATCATGTGATCTACTGCGATAGCTACGTTAAACTCATCTCCTGGGTCACATACTGCGATCATTAAAACAGGTGCTTCTGCCAAAAATCCCTGATGACCAGCTTCTGTCGCTATCCGTTTGCGTTTCTCTTCGTCCATAACAAATATGAATGAATAATTCTGACGGTTAGCTCCTGATGGTGCAAGACGCAGTGCATTATACAATTTTTGCATCTTCTCCTCAGGTATCGGATCAGGTTTATATTTCCTTATTGATCTGCGTTTTGCGATAACTTCTGTGAATTCCATTGTTCCCCCTCCATTAGCCTGTTTATTCACTAAGAATTTTTCATTTCATAAGACTTGTGGCTATTTCACGACAGGCGTTATAAAATATTCCCACGTCAACAGAAACAGCAATATACATCACTCCAGCATCTATCCAACGTTTTGCTGAAGTTATATCATCGGCAAAAGTTCCTATGAGTTTATTTGCCTTTTTAGCGGATTCTATAATCTGTTCCATTTGTTTTATGACCAAAGGATTATCTACTTCACCGGGGACACCGACAGACTGCGAAAGATCATAAGGTCCAATGAATAATATATCCAATCCATCAACCGCCATTATTTCATCAAGATTTTTCACTGCTTCAATACCTTCAAGATGCCCAATGGTTATTACCTTTTCATTGGCAGTCCTGAAATATTCCTTGCGATCCATAGACGAATATCTGCCTGAACGGACATATCTACATACGCCTCTGTCGCCTTGTGGATGGAATCTTGCGGAAGATGCAGTTATTTGTGCATCTTTGGCATTTCTTATTTGCGGAACTTCAACACCTTCTGCCCCTATGTCTAAACTGCGTAATATTGCTACTGGGTCATTTTCGCTTACCCTTATTATCGGCGAAATACCGACAAGCTCAGCAGAACGGATTGAATTTTGGGCTGTTTCAAAGGATATAGGTCCATGCTCCATATCTATAATCGCAAAGTCAAGCCCTGCTAATCCCATGATCTCAACAACTGCTGGGTCTGTAATTTTTACGAAAGAACCTATAACGGGCTGTCCTTTGTCCAACTTTTCTCTAAAACGACTTTTCATAAATTCTCCTCATTCTATTTGTGGGTTCTTTGGCGATAAATTCAAGCAAGCCCATATATTTCCTACATACAAGTTTTATCAATTTACCAACAGGTTCAAAATGCTAAATCCGCATTTTTATTACCTTTTATAATGAACTTTTCATA
>DTPJ01000330.1 GCA_011334435.1 Candidatus Poribacteria bacterium
GCTTCATCGCTAAAAGTGGGTGAAAATGGTATATTAGCTTTAGATTGGTGGAACGGCAATCGTAGTATATTAGCGGATGCTGATCTGAGTGGTTTATTAATTGGGTTAACTTTGACAACAAAACCCGAAGAAATTTATAGAGGTTTGATAGAAGCAACTGCTTATGGAACACGCAAAATTATTCAATCCTTTGAAGACAATGGTATTCATGTTGATGAAATTGTTGCATGTGGTGGCTTACCAGATAAAAACGAACTATTAATGAAAATCTATGCGGATGTAACAGGCAGAGAAATAAAGTTAGCCAAATCGAGTCAGACTTCAGCTTTAGGGGCAGCAATATATGGAGCATTTATATCTGGTAAAGAACAATGTGGCTATTCGTCCTTAACAGATGCTATACAATCTATGGCACATATGAAAAATATATCTTACAAACCAGATAAAAACAACATGATTATTTATGATAATATATTTAAGGAATTTGAAAAATTACATGATTATTTTGGTCGCCAATACAATGATGTAATGAAAAAATTAAAATCCATTCGTTTAAATGTAAGATGAAAATTAATAAGGTGATTTTATGTTAGAGAATTTACGAGAATTAACATATAAATTTAATGTTGAGCTATTGAAAAATAACTTAGTTTCATGGACAAGTGGAAATGTAAGTGTTAGAGATCCTTATACTAACCTTATTATCATTAAACCAAGTGGAGTTAAGTATGAGGAATTATCTCCAGAAAAGATGGTTATTGTTAATTTAGATGGAGAAGTTGTTGAAGGTAATCTTAAACCTTCATCTGATACAGCAAGTCATTGTTACATTTATAAGCACCGCAATGATGTTTTTGGGATAGCACACACTCACTCAAATTATGCAACTGCATTTGCTGCAGTAGGTAGATCTATTCCGATATATTTGACAGCCCAAGCAGATGAATTTGGATGTGAGATACCATGTGCACCATTTGCATTAATTGGCGGGGAAGAGATTGGCAAATTTGTAGTGGAATATATAGGTGCATCTAAGGCAATATTACTTAAAAACCATGGAGTTTTTACTATTGGAACAAGCGGGGAAGAAGCGGTTAAAGCTGCTGTTATGCTAGAGGATATCGCAAAGACTATTTGGTTAGCATTGCAAATTGATACACCACAGGAAATTCCACTAGAAGAGATTGAAAAGTTAAATTATAGATACAAACATTTCTATGGACAATAAAATCACAATAAATGGGAATAACAAGCTTTAGGTTCAATACTACTACGCAGTCATCTGATTGACTAACTGTTGTGTGCAGGTAAAGCTAGTGTTCTTTTCCTAGGCTTGATAACAATCTCAAATTGCTACGAATTATGTTATTTTTCCTATGGAAGGCTCAACTGCCATTTCACACAGAAGGCATAGCCATGACCACGCTAAGCCAAAAAATGATAGATGATTTGCAACTATACGACCTTGCAGAGAAGACGCAGAACTTTTATCTGTAGGCTGTAGGCCAGATGGCGGAATATTATTACAACCTGCCGGACCAGATCAGCGAAGACGCATTGCCTCATAATTATTGTAACTTTATATAATATCGTTGCTTCAACAAAGATGTTACTTTACGACAATACATCTAGATTGTCGGTGGATCAAATGAGGCAACAAAGCAAACGCAGGTTTCATGCAGAAGTTCAGGCACGGTACCTGAATGCCAGCAGATCAGAAAAGGTTAATATACTGGACGAATTCCGTATTCTCAAGCACGGCTACAAGTATCGTCCATCATCGCGCAAGCCCAAAGGACGAAAGGCCATCTATCGTGGAGAAGTAGTGGAAGTGTTGGAGCAAATCCGGGAAATCTATAGACAGATCTGCTAAAGCGACTTCATCCCTATCTGCCCGAAGGAATCAAGGTATTGGAGCGGTGTGGTGAGATTGAGATATCCATTACTTCGGATACTCGCAGTGAATTCATCAACGATTTGCTCTA
>DTPJ01000433.1 GCA_011334435.1 Candidatus Poribacteria bacterium
GAAAGCGGACCCTCATCCTGGCTTCCCAAGATTACAACACCTGTTGTCAATCAATATGTTTTTGCCGGCGGAACAACAATATCAACCATAACCAGAAGTAACGGAGAATACTGTATAGATTATGACTCTGGTGATAATGGAGCAAAGGTTTTTATGACAACAATGGGACCATATTTTTCTGTTATGAATTTTAACGGACAACCATCTTTTTACACAAACACAACCTATGAGTGGAGATCCTCAACCACACCACTTTCTATAAACTCATATCCAAACAATTCTGAAGTTATTTATACTATTTCACCATCATATAGTTTAGCATCAACCGAAACTCTTGCTTTTGTTGAACCTATTTTTTCAAGTTTTAATGTAGGTAAGATTGACAACTGCGGAAGCGGAATAGATAACGATATGGTCTATGTAATGGATTCAAGCAACAATGTCGTAACTGCCTGGTTCGGTCAGAATAAATCAAATCTATTCGGCGGACTTGTTCCTTCCAGTTCATACAAAATTAAAATAAAATCGGATCAATTATCAAGCGGGAATTTTAACATAACTGTTTCAAGTTATCTGGTTATACAGGATTATCAAAAAGCCAATAACGAAACCGGTTCTATAACCTGGTCCACAAATAATTATTTAACAGATGAATATGGTGCCTCTATAAATGCATTCTATCATTTAAATAGAATAAGAGATTTTATGATGAAGTTTAACTCTAAATGCGGTGGAAGCCACGGTTGTATTAATCTTGACAGAAGAGTTCCAGTAATGATAGAAGTTCAGGGAGATAAGACAACATATGATTGCTGGCAGGATAATACAATGTGGAACGCTTTTTATGATTTAGAACACGACGCTATATTTTTTGGAAAAGGAATAGAGAACGGCGGATATTATAAGGACTTTGCTCTTGATGGAACGGTTTTAAGACACGAATATGGACATCTTGTGATGAACAGGGTCTACCCGATGATATATTTTGGCGAATTTGGAGCGATATCAGAGGCAATAGCGGATTATTTTTCTCTCTCATCTTTTTGGGATGAAGGAAAGACATTAACAGCACTTGGGAATTTTATAGGAGCAGGGGAAGGCGCAACAAGGGATCTGTCCACGGTAACAAAAAAGATGCCGGATGATTGGGTTGGAGAAGTTCACGATGATAGTTTATTTCTTTCCGGGGCTTTTTATAAATTGAGAAAGTCAACTGATGGAGCGGGTTGCGATGTCAATACCGGAAATAATTGCACATATAATTTAGGAAAATTCTCATCAGGAGCTTATTTGGGGCTTTATAAAGCCGATTTATATATTTTTGGTACATTATTTTATTTCCCTGATAACTTTGAAAACTTTATGTATGCAATGCTTGATCTCTGCAAAAATATAGAAGGATTAAACTGTGATAGTGATAATATAACAAATGCATTTCGCGATAGTGGAATACCGGTAACCTCAAATGATCTATATGAACCTAATAATGGTCCTGAGTATGCGACGAATATATCTACTATAAACGAAATAACCGCATACATAGATTATCCAGGCGATGAGGATTATTATATAATTCCGCTAAAAGAAGGACTTTTTCATGCAAGATTATACCTCCCTCAATCCTCATACCCACAGTTATATCACGCATACAGTTTATTTTTATTTGATTCAAAAAGAAATTATATAAAGGACGCATCGCCTGATCCCGTAGCTTCACTCTGTTACAGCGAATATCTTCCTACTAATTGCCTTACAACGGCAAATTATGTGGATCTTTATTATAATGTGGATAAATCTCAGATTTATTATTTAGTGGTTAGCGGCTCTTTACCGGGATATAATAATGGGAAAGATTGCGATGAAACTTCTCCTTATAAACTTAACTATGAATTTCAAAATACATCTGTTGTAAACGCTGAAATAAAAAACAGGAAAGTGGATGCAGATGAGATAGAATTTAGCGCTTATGTTCCTAA
>DTPJ01000257.1 GCA_011334435.1 Candidatus Poribacteria bacterium
GAAACAATGGATTGAGCATTTTCAGAAGGGATGAGCTTCAATTGCTTTTTCATCATACTCATTAAGGAAGAACGGACCCCAGAATAATGAAATTCCGGCAATCACTACAATAGCAACAATAACTCCTGCGATTATTATGATCATTTTCCTTGTCAATTTTGGCAATGACATTGCACCCCTCTTAAGCCCTCACCGTTTAGTTATGGTCATCTCTTCATAAGAATTTCTCTATTGACCGTGCAGAAATATATGGTTGCATATACAGATGGGAGTGTCATTCCAATGAAAGCATTCTCTCCACATTACCTTGAATATAATTAAAATCTTCCCTTCTCAAATATTTGAACGAATATATAAGGAAGTGCAAAGTCCGTTGAAGATGGCGAAAAGTCTCTACGTTTTATCTTCAAACATATAGAGATAAATTTCTAAAAGTTAAAAAATATTTGGATCACTAGATAATATATGTCTCAAGGATTCTGAGGATAGGGTCTATTGTATTTTCTGCCTTTAGGTTGCTTAAAGTATGCCTTTACTCTTGGTCTTGTAAGATACCATAATATGATGATTCCTATTATAGTACCTATTGGAAATGCGAATAATTCAATAACAGCACCGATCATCATCAAGATTCTTCCCCAGTTTCTTCCGGTAAGAAAAGCAATAGCAAATATTAATGATAGTGCTCCTGCAAAGACAAATACTATTCCTAATAATGCAAATATACCTCCTATGCCAGGAACAAAGGAAAGTGACAATAGAGAGCCCCCTATAGCAAGACCTAATGCTAAATCAAATAAAGAAAATATTATCTGTATGATTCCTAACACAGTTACGCCTACAGGCCTTGATATGCGGGAAGGGGGAGATGGTCCAATTTTCACGGAGCCACAATTAGCACAATATGACATCCCATATGCCACCGGTTGCCCACAATCTTGGCAGTAATTTATTTGATTAGTGGGTGGAGGTTGAGGATTCTGTTGGTTTGATGTGTTTGGCCTAATATTTACTGGTAATATTTGCTGACCACATGATCTGCAGAAAGTGTCTGAATCCGAAACTTGCGCACCACAATGAGGACAATAAGCCACACTTTATATTAATTAAACTGTACTTAAACATTTCCATAACGGTACTTTTGACTTGGCGGTTTATCTACATACTTTTAAAATTTCGGTTGATCGAATCAGTTTAGGTCAGGTTTATAACTTTCATAAGTTTAGACTGCTTACTTATGTGTTGTTGAAGGAGGAATCTTCTATCTCTTAGAGAGTAGATTATGTCATCTATTCATTATTCTTATTTATAGACATAAATTATGAGGGCGTTTAAAACGGCTTTTGCCCCGAATCGCGTAAAATGAAACAATTTATGCATAACCCCCTTTTTGCGTTTCTTTTTTAAGATTCTCAGTAGTCAGACAAAAATAAATTTATTTTAGTATTTTTGTACATAAAGCCTTTGGAAGAAAAATCTCTAAAATGGATGAAATACTGACATATATCTCAGATGACAGGAGCTTTATTGCTCATATTTTTTTAAGAATAAATTAACCATAAATCCTGAAAAATAAATAAAATTATTTTAAGTTTTCATACGAGAAAAACATCGAACTTTTAGTCAATCTTTCCTTCCTAACTGAGAATGATATAATTATACCTATTATTGCCCATATGAAAACTATGACAGTGCCGTAACTTACAGGGAACGTGATGGGTACGATAGAGAAATATAGTATTACAGCAAAAAATATGGAGGCTGCAGCAGGTATAATAATGTGCTTAAGGAGATTAAGTTCTCTAATTCTATTGTAGTAAACGCCCAGAGATATATTAGTCAGTATATGATATATGAAATACGCGACCGTCACTCCGGTAACTTCAATCAGGAAGGTATTCAAGGGTCCAATAAGATAGCCAACTGGAATTGCCAGCAATACAGCTATAATAATGTTAAGGTAAA
>DTPJ01000157.1 GCA_011334435.1 Candidatus Poribacteria bacterium
GCACCTTTTGCTAACTGCACTTGTCTGACGTCTTTCTGCGTTATAACAACATCATGTTCTTCGGATTCATAAAGAACAAGATGCGGTCCATATTCATCATTTCTACGTATATATTTTATCAAGCCATTTGGCAGTTCCAATTCATTAGGGTCTGACATTCTCCCTGTGTCATCAACGATACCTAATCTTAGCATTTCCGCGACAACGTCAATCAACCCTGACCCACAAATTCCGATAGGTTTCCCCCCACCGATAACTTGATATATTGGGCGATCAGTCAATTGGACTCGTTCAATAGCCCCTGGAGCGCCCCGCATACCATGAGTTATCATCGCCCCTTCAAAAGCAGGTCCCGCAGCTGTTGAACAGGTCAAAAGCCTTTTTTTAGAGCCTAATGCAACTTCACCATTAGTGCCTATATCTATTGCAAGCTTAATTGTCTCACTTCTGTTCAAAGCTGACGCAAGAATAACACCGACGGTATCTGCACCGACAAATCCCGCTATATTGGGAAGAACAAAGACATTAGCGTTTGGATTTACATTCAATCCTATCCTTCCTGCATTTGTCTCCACAGGATCGCTAAAAACACCGACATAAGGCATTATCGCAAGGTTTCTGACTGGCACTTTTAGAAACAGATGAGTCATTGTAGTATTGCCAACAACTGTTACCTCATAAACATTTTGCGTATCTACGTGGGCTTCTGCACATGCGTATTCTGTTATTTGATTTATAACTTGTGTGACCCTATCGCCTAACTCCTCTAATCCGTTTTCGTTTTCTATTGTGAAATTTATCCTTGATATAACGTCTGCACCGTGAGTTGCCTGAGTGTTCAGAGCAGAGGCGACAGCGAGATCACTGCCAGTGTTAAGATCAACTACTGTGCTAACTACTGTCGTTGTGCCAATATCTATTGCAACGCCATAATTTTTCTTTGTCGTATCTCCGGGTTCTATTCCGATAATCTCATTTCCATCTAAAACGAGTGTCACCTTAAATTTAGACTTTCGTAATATAGATGGCAGTTTTCTCAGTAATCCAAGGTCAATAGTAACATTCGTAAAGTTTGGTTTTAGAGCTTCTTTAATGTTGGTCAAATCAGCGATCTGTCTTTCCAAAGTTTGCTCTGGCAGTTCAACATAAATCTTAGATATGTTCGGATGTAAATGCACTTCTCTGCCTTTGCCCGCTGAGAGTATTTTAATTGATCTTATCCTTGAATCTTGCGGGACTGTGACCTCCATATTACAGGTGACATGTGTTTGACATGCTAATCTGTAACCTTCCTTTAATTCATCTTCGGTTAAAAATCTTTCTTCTGCTTCGCTTGGCGGTTCAAGATTATCAGCATGAACGATGACTACGCATTTTCCGCAAGTTCCTTTTCCCCCACAAGGGGAATCTATGGTTATACCTGCCATATCGGCGGATTCTGCAATGGTTTTACCTTCTTCAATACTAATGACTTTGTCATCAGGTTTGAATTTGACAACGTATTTATTCAATTTCCCTTCTCCAAATATATAAAATCAGGCAAGGACAGAAAAAGCCATGCCTGCACTTCCCAATATTCCTGAATTTTCCAGTTTAGAAACACCTATCTTAACAGCAGGAACAACACCTAACAAGTTCCTATATATAAATTCTGCTTTTTGCACCATACTTTCCCATTTTCTCATGGCGCCAACAAGCACTATAATAGACGGATCAAATATTTGTGCAGCGTTTCGGAGACCATAAGCCAAAGCCTCTGCTGTTTGATCCTCTAACTGAATTGCTATCTCATCGCCTTCTTGTGCTGATTGATTTACATGTAAAGGCTCAATATATTCAACAAGTTCTTTCGGCTCTCTCGTTATCAATTTTGACTTCAAACTTTCATCAGATTTAACTTTATCAAGAATTAAGCTTCTTTTCCCTCTTGCAAGAGCCATAAGCACCATTTTTTTGCCCTCTTCA
>DTPJ01000181.1 GCA_011334435.1 Candidatus Poribacteria bacterium
GCGAACGTCCACCGAATTCTTTGCCATCTATGGCTTCTTTGGCTTTTTTAGCGTCTGCGTCTTCGGCGAATTCAACAAACCCAAATCCTCTTGATTTGTTTGTGTAGCGATCAACAACGACTTCCGCAGAATTGACTGTCCCAAATTCTGAAAATATGCCTTCAAGTTCTTCATCTGTCATATTGAAGTTTAGATTGCCAACATAAAGTTTTTTTGCCATTTTGTATTAACCTTTCTTTGAAAACTAGTGCGAATCTGCTAATTATATGCATAAAATCGCACACTAATATTTTTTAAATAATGGGGATATATTTTCCCCCAAATTCATCTTTAGATAAACTAAAGACATAGTAAATCTTAGCTTTGCTCGTGTATTAGTTATCGAAAATTGGGGTGCAAAATTGAAAAAGCAGAATTTCAAACAGGATGGAAATTCAAGTAGCAGATTTCGCACATGTTTCCTATAACGCTGACCGGGCAGCTTCACATTGTAATACTATCATACAAAAATAGATTTGTCAAGCATTAAAATTTCTGAGGAATGCAATTCAAAATCAAGGCAAGGATAATTTAGCCACAGAATAACTCGGAAAATAAACACTGAACACAAGATACTGAACAAGAATAAATCACTGCCAATTACAGATCGCTGATTACTGATCACTTTTCCGTGTACTTCTTTGGCTAATAACCTTTTACCTATCTGATTCCATATCCGATTGCTATTGATGAATAGATAATCTTTTCTGATATTTTTTACCTAAACTCTCCTCTGACCATCAGTGCGCCCGATATTGTTATATAATCTGCATCTTTCTGCACGCGATCATGGTTATAATCAACAGAGAAACGTATAGAAGCCCTTATCCTCTCTCTAAGGTTATAGCTCATATCCACAGATGTTCCATATTGCTCAGAACGTTCATCACGGTTTACACCGAGTTTCTCTCGCCTTACTACCGCAGAAAAGGTATTGTTCATATCAAAATCATGGTCCATCTTTATTGATTTCCCGATCAAAGGAATGCCCAAATTTCCCTCTAAATGAAGATTATAATCAATGTTAAGGTTTGGAGTGATGATTAATGATTTAGTTTTAACGTCGCTTCGCTCTGATGTCCTGAATGTCGTTCTGAGTCCAAAAGATGTTCCCATTCCAGATTTCCAGTTATTGCGAAACGTCACTGATGGATTATGCGATATGCTATTGGATATATTGCCGCTCATATTACTGCTATTTTGTGTCGTTGTATCATATCTTATCATCATACTCAGGCTTTTCTTTGTAAGTTTAATATCACCACCGATGCTTGATGAATCTGAGTTATATGCAGTTCCCATTGATTTTGAAAACCTATTTGTGAATGACATATTAGCCCCTAATGATGCCCACGTAAACGGATCAACATTAGACCTGACCGATAGTCTTCCGCCTCTTGTAGATCTATTTCTATATTTTGATTCTGGCTCTAATTTTAGTATATCAAAAAATCCCATGTCTCGTGTCAATTGCCTTAAATAGTCATTAATATCATAGCCAAAATCTGTGCTAAACGAAAAGCTTTCTAAGCTTCGCCCTAAAATACCTTTCTTTTCAGTGAGTTTACCATTCTTTTGTTGTTCCATCTTTCGTTTTAACTCATTTTTATCCCTTTCTATCCAATTGCCCCGTTGTTCTTGAATCATGTCATCAATTATTGCCTGTTGATCCTCTGGATTTATAAGGTTATTAATGTCAATCTGATTATCAATCCTTTGATCTGTCTCATTTATCTGCTCTGATGGTGCTGATTCGGTTTCGTTTTTGATCTCATCTGCCTGTTTTTGCCCTTCTATTGCTTGTTTTATTTCTGTTTTTTCCTTCATTAAAGGTTTATCGGTTTGTCCTGTTTTGGTTCTTTCATTTTTAGGCTTTGCTTTTTTTGTATCTGCAAGCAAATTCCGCATACTGAAATTGAAACC
>DTPJ01000858.1 GCA_011334435.1 Candidatus Poribacteria bacterium
GATAAATACGTCTGGTGTGGAACATCACAAGGGCTGTCAAGATATGACAAGCAATACGGCACGTGGACAAGCTTTCGCCAAAAAGGAGGTCGTCAATTTATGACCGACGGTAGAGGTGGATATTGGAGTTGGTGGGAGCCAGAAGATAAAGATAGCTTAATAAATAACAATATAAATTCCTTAGCTGTTGATGACCGATACCTTTGGGTTGGAACAAAGGAAGGTGCAAGTCGTTATGATAAGATCGCTGATAAATGGGATAGATACAGCAGAGAAACGGGGTTGCCCAGTCAAGACGTAGTTGCTATCGTCGTTGATGGCTATGATATTTGGGCGGGAACTTCCGCAGGACTATGCAAATATCCAAGAATGTCTGATGACCCTAACGCATGGGTCACATTTACATCAGGCATTGAGATAAAACCTATGGTTGTTTCAAAGGAGTTTGCCAGAAGCCTTGTCAGTGATGAAATTTGGGCAATCGCTGTTGACGGCAGAAACGTATGGGTTGGAACAAGGATCGGAGTTAGCCAATATGATAAAAGCCGTGATACTTGGACAACCTATACCCAAGAAGATGGTCTTATCAGCGATGCAATAAGCAGTATCGCAGTTGATAATGACCATATATGGTTTGGAAGTGATAGCGGAGTAACGTTATATAATAAAAAGAACGGCGATTGGACTACCTTTACTGTTGAAAATGGTCTTAGCAGTAATCGCATAACCTGCATAGCACCTGATGGGGACTATGTCTGGTTTGGCACATTTGACGCCGGAGTTTGCCGATACAACACTAAAACAAAGCAATGGGAGACGTTCACAAAGAAAGACGGGCTTGCACATAACAGTGTCCTTTCCATAGCAGTTGATGGCAATCTTGTTTGGTTTGGCACTAATAGGGGATTAAGCAGATACGATAAAACTACTGGCGGTTGGACAGTCTTTACACAATTCCATGGACCCGAGGATCTATAAAGCGATATGAAGAAACCAAATATCATCATCTATCCAAAAAGCAATCTAAAAGCGGAGATATACGCACCGGGGGATAAATCCATATCTCACAGATCAGTTATGATAGGCTCTATTGCCAAAGGCATCACTCAAATAAACGGATTTCTGCATGGCGAAGATTGTATAGCTACAATTAACGCTTTTAGAAAAATGGGCGTAAATATTGAGGAAGTCAGCAAAGATAGGATCATCGTTTATGGTGTCGGACTTGACGGATTAAAAGAACCTGATGACGTCTTGGATATGGGCAATTCAGGGACATCAATGAGGCTGATCAGCGGAATATTAGCAGGGCAGTCATTCTATTCTGTCCTAACAGGCGATAACTCTCTCAGAAATAGACCTATGGGACGAATAGCTGATCCACTAAGGTTAATGGGGGCGAATATCTATGGCAGAAGCGGTGACTTTGCCCCACTCACTATTATTGGAGGAAAACTTAAAGCTATTGACTATCAAACACCTACTGCAAGTGCCCAAGTAAAGTCAGCGATACTTTTGGCAGGACTTTACGCAGATGGTGAGACAAGCGTAACAGAAACCGCAAAGTCAAGAGATCATACTGAACGTATGTTGCAATCGTTTGGTGCAGATATAAGATCAATCGGATTGACTTATAAAATTCAAGGGCGACCTGAACTCATTGGTCGTAACATAAACATTCCGGGAGACATTTCATCTGCTGCATATTTTATAGTAGCAGGATTGCTTTGTCCAAATTCAGAGATAATCATAAAAAATGTCGGCGTAAATCCCACACGAACAGGCATAATAGATGCACTGAAAACGATGGGAGCAGATATAAAGGTTGAAAATCTGAGAGAAGAAGATGAACCTATTGCAGATTTAGTTGTAAAATCATCGCAGTTGAAAGGTGCGACTTTTTCAGGTGATATAATCGTTAGGATGATTGACGAAATACCTATACTTGTCCTATCTGCTAC
>DTPJ01000720.1 GCA_011334435.1 Candidatus Poribacteria bacterium
CCCCTTTTTCAAAGGGGGGAAATTAACGGAGTTGCTTTTTTCAAAGGGGGAAACTAAAAAGTCATTTTTTCAAAGAGGGGATTCCTAAAAGTCTCCCTTTGGAAAAGGGAGATTTAGAGGGATTTTCTAACTAAATATGTGATTATAATTTGTAAATTGTCCAAAGTTTAGTAAAGTAAATAAACATTTCAGAAAAAGGGAGGGATTTACACAAAACTATTGACAGACCTCTTTTATGATTTAATAAGCGATTTAAATTGTTCCTCATTTAAAATTGTTATTCCGAGTTTTTTTGCACGATCAAATTTTGAGCCGGGCGAATCGCCTACTACAACATAATCAGTCTTATTACTCACGCTTGACGATACCTTCCCTCCTAATCTCTTGATAGCAGAAGATGCTTGATCGCGTGTCATACTTGCCAATGTGCCTGTAAGAACAAAGGTCTTATCCTTTAAAGGTTGATCGGCTATTTTCTCCTTTACTTCTTCGCTCATTTTAACGCCTGCGGAACGTAACCTTTCAAGTATCTGTTTATTTCCCTCTTGTTGAAAGAATTTGTATATACTCTCAGCAACCTTAGGACCTATCTCATAGATCGCTTGAAGTTCATCTGGTGTCGCTTTGGATAAGGCATCAATAGAACCGTAGTGTTCTGCTAATATTTCGCCTGCCCTAACGCCGATATGCCTAATACCGAGTGCAAATATCAATCTTGACAGGCTATTCTGCTTGCTACCTTCTATGGCATCTATCAAGTTTTGTGCGGATTTATCGCCCATACGATCTAAATTTGCAATCTCGTCTTTTTTTAAGAAATATAGATCAGCAACGTTTTTGACCATGCCTTTGTCAACTAATTGATCTATGATAGCGGGACCTAAACCATCTATATTCATAGCGTCCCGCGATGCAAAATGACGTATATGCTCTTTAACTTGTGCAGGGCAAGATGAGTTAACGCATCTCGTCACAGCTTCGCCTTCTGGTCTAAACACATTTGATCCACAGACAGGGCATTTTTCAGGCATACGGAATTCACGTTCTTGTCCTGTCCGTTTTTCTTTTATGACCTCAACTACCGCAGGTATGACATCACCTGCCCTTTCAATAAGGACAGTATCCCCGATCATTATCCCCTTTCTGCGAATTTCATCTTCGTTGTGGAGAGTAGCTCTGGTAATAACAATTCCTGATAATGGCGTAGGAGAAAGGACTGCAACAGGTGTAATGGCGCCTGTCCTGCCGACTTGGACGATTATATCCTCAATTTTGCTTGTTGCCTGTCTTGCAGGAAATTTATAAGAAATAGCCCATCTCGGACTTTTTGTTGTTGATCCGAGTTCTATCTGCTGAGCAATAGAGTTTACCTTTATCACCATGCCATCAATTTCATAATCAAGGTTATCCCTTTCTTCTTGCCATTTTATACAATAATCAACGACTTCATTTATTGTCCCAAATTTCCGTGAATGCGGATTAATCTTAAACCCCATATTTTTAAGAGCAAATAGTGATTCCCAATGCGTAGGGAAAGTCATTCCTTCTGCATAACTGAGAGTATATACGAAAATATCAAGCGGACGTGAAGCAGTTATCCTTGGATCAAGCAATCTAACAGAGCCAGCAGAAGCGTTACGAGGGTTAGCAAAAACAGGTTCGCCGTTTTCTTCTCTTTGACGATTGAGTTCCTGAAATGCCCGTTTTTCCATATAGACTTCCCCTCTAACTTCAAGCACTGGTATAGAAGGACCTATATCATCTAAAACTAATGGGATACTTTTTATAGTTTTAAGGTTAGCGGTGACATCTTCTCCCATTTCGCCATCGCCTCTTGTTGCACCTCTAACAAACTTTCCGTTTTCATATAACAATGCAACACCAAGACCATCTAATTTTAATTCTACAACATATTCAATCTGCTGTGATGGAATAAGTCGTCTTATTCTGGCATCAAATTC
>DTPJ01000461.1 GCA_011334435.1 Candidatus Poribacteria bacterium
GTTTGGCTTTTGCTTGAAGGCAATAAAGATCAGATTGAAAATGCTTTAAAGATCATTGATGAATGCCGCGAGATTGAGCATGATTCAGAATTTTAGGCGATTAACATAAAATTGTATTAACTAATGACATGGGTAACAAATTTATATATATCAAACTCCTCAGTTTTTTGCAATGGTGCTAATTCATTACCTTATAATGATATTTGGTTATTATAAATATAACCAATAGTGTTGCCTATGTCTACAAACTATACATCAACTTCAATTAACTAATTTAATTTTCTGCCTTCTTTTTTAATTCCTGTAATTTATTTAATGCTTGGAGTGGGGTCATGTTGTGAATGTCAATAGCATTTAGCTCGTCTATGATCTCGTCAGCTTTAGACCCAAAAAGCGATAATTGGATTGGTTCACGGTAGGTATCTTTTGATGGCAATTCGTGTGATTTTGGGATCATCTTATTCGCTTGATCTGATGATGTGATGGAATTTCCATTACTGCCCTTTTCCAATGCAGAGAGTATCTTCCTTGCCCTCTCAATAACCTGATCAGGCAATCCTGCTAATTGTGCGACATGTATGCCGTAGCTTTGATCTGTTCCACCTTCAACGATCTTTCGCAGAAATGTTATCTGTCCATTCCATTCTCTAACTGCGACGTTATAATTTTTTGCCCCTTGATGAGTATTACCAAGCTCTATAAGCTCGTGATAATGTGTAGCGAAAAGCGTTCTTGCCCCGATCTTAGTTTTATCTAAAATATATTCTGCTACCGCCCATGCGATACTAAGTCCGTCATAAGTGCTTGTGCCTCTGCCGATCTCGTCAAGGATCAAAAGGCTTCTTCTCGTCGCATTATTTAAAATATTAGCTGTCTCGTTCATCTCCACAAGAAAAGTGCTTCGTCCCATAACAAGATTGTCAGATGCTCCTACACGTGTAAAAATCCTGTCAACGATACCAATTGACGCATAAGACGCGGGGACAAAACTTCCCATTTGTGCCATCAATGCGATCAAAGCTACTTGTCTAAGATATGTGCTTTTTCCAGAAAGGTTAGGTCCTGTAATTATAAGCATCTGCTGATCATCGCAATTGAGATAGACATCATTTGGCACAAATCCTTCGCCTGTTACAAATCGCTCAACCACAGGGTGTCTGCCGTCTTTTATAATTATCTCATCGCTATCGTTGACGTTAGGCTTGACATAGTTGTTCTTTGATGCGACATAGGCTAACGCACTTAAAAAATCAAGCATAGCGATAATTGAGGCGTTTTTCTGAATGCGGACTGTGCTTTCTGCAACTTTCGCCCTGATCTGACAAAATATTTCATATTCAAGCTCTGATATTCGTTCCTGTGCATTTAAGACTTTTGATTCATATTCTTTTAGTTCTGGAGTGATAAATCTCTCTGCGTTGACAAGCGTTTGTTTGCGGATATAATCATCAGGGACAAGATGAAGATTGGACTTGCTGACTTCTATATAATAGCCAAAAGCGTCATTGTATCCGATTTTAAGGTTGTTTATCTTTGTCCTTGCTCGCTCAGTTTCTTGTAACTTAGTTATCCACTCCTTGCCTGACTTTGTTATCTTTCGCAATTCGTCCAATTCTTCATTGTAACCGTCTTTTATCAAATTCCCTTCCAACAAAGTAGAAGGCGGGTCATCGTGTATTGACTTCTCTATTAACTCTATTATATCAGAGACATCTTCCAATTCCTCGTTAAGAACACAAAGCATAGTAGATTCACAGGTGCTTATTTTCTCTTTAATAGGCTTGATGAGTTTCAATGAGTTTTTCAATGCTAACATCTCTCTTGCATTAGCGGACCCTAAACCTATTCTCGCGATAAGCCTTTCAATATCGTTCATGTTTTTTAAAAGCTCTCTAAATTCGTCTAAAAAGACTATCCTGCTATGAAATTCTGCCACTGCATCAAGA
>DTPJ01000562.1 GCA_011334435.1 Candidatus Poribacteria bacterium
CCTCCTCATTACCAGCCAGATTTATCAAATTTCGCCTATTTATCTCATATTTATCTTTACATTTAAGCCAATTATTATAAGATTCTCCTATGTATCGGAAATCATCTTCGTTTTTCGCCTGTGCTTTTTTCATTAATTCGTTTAATTCATTTTGCCAGTTAGCGATTCTCGCGCTCAATTTCTTAATCTCTCTTCTTGTATCATCAAGTTTCTCATTAAGCTCGGCTTGTTTTCTCTGATTATCAAGGGCAGTTTTAAGGGCGACATTCAAAGCATCTATTTCTGATACGCCAACTTCCGACGATTTTGGATTCATATTGCAAGCTATAAGAATATCAGTTATCTCTTTGCGAGTTTTAGCGATATAATCGTTCATCTGTTTAACCCTGGAAATTGTCTCTTGTATGGAATTTTCAGTATTACGAGCCTTTTCAACCATCTGTAAAACTGTTTCAAATCCTTCTGGTCTGATATTAGCGTCAAAACCTCTTTCTGTTATCCATTGCCTCCACTCTTCTTTAATCGTTTGTAACTCCTTATCAGCAGATTCAGCAAGTTGCGTCGCTTCTTTGAGATTTTTAACTGCAATCTGATAATTTCTCTCCGCATCATCTCTTTTCCCTTTAAGCATATCCCAATTCCGCAAGGTTTCGTCTATTTTATCAAGGTTTCTCTCAAATTTATCTATTTCGCTTATATCATTTAAGCTTTCTAAACCAATACTACGGGCAGACTCATTTATCTCTGCTTTTTTCTCTTTAATTTTAGATTCAATATCTTTAATCTCTTCTGATATTTGTTTGATGATGTTCTCGTGGCTTTCAATCTGATCATTAATTTTCTTTTTAGATTTTATCTGATGATTCTTTAATGCACGAAGCCCAAACATAAAGGCAATAACAAATAAGAATATCAATACCCCTGAAATATATGATCTTATAGCAATTGACAAGCCAATCAATGTAACTCCTATTAATATAATAATAATCCATACCCAAGACGGTATTTGCAATAATTCCTGATCTTTAAGAGACCTTAAATAATTATTCTCTCTTTCTATTGAACCATGTTTTGCGTTCAATTGCATATTTAAGTTATCAATCTGATAAAATGATGATCTTATCTGTTGGATAACCTCTCTCTGCTTTCTTATCTCATCTTTTTCGGTAATGGTAGGCTTATCAAAAGAATTAAGTGCTTTTTGCGCCTCATCTAAAAGAGCTTTAGCGTTTTTCTCATCGTTTTGTCTATTTTGTAAATTGGTTTTTGCCTGCCTATCTTTTTGTTCTGCGAATTCTATATTGCGGGCAAAATCCTGAACCCTATGTCGTGTTTGTATAGATGTATCCACTTCTGCTAATCGTTCGCTATCCCAATCTGCCCCAAGGTCTTTGAGTTGTTTTTTAAATTCATTTTCTTTTTGCTGGTGTTCTCTGTCAACTTTGGGCAGGTCATTAAGCGCAGAAATTAGCATATTCCTTTCGTTCATCAATGATTCAATTGATTTGCGATTTTCTATAATTCCTTCGGCAATTACTATATTTTGCAATTGTGCTTCCAAATGCCGTGCTTTGTTTTCAAGGTCATTTCTTTCAAGTTGAGCATTATTAATGTCTTCCTTCAATTTTTCAAATCTTTCAAGACCTTTTGGGGGAAACCTGCTTGCAAAATTCAATTCATCAAGCATCTTTTCAGTCTCAATCAGTTCTATCCAAATATTACGTGCTTGTTCTATTTGTTTTATCCGATCTAACCGTTTATTCATATCTGAAATTTTTTTCTGATCTTTTTCAATTTGATCATTGAGTTCCGCAAGCCTTTTCTGAAATTCGGCATAGTCTTCTGAGCCTTTTCGCAATTCTTTGATCTCTGATCCAATTTCTGCCAACCTTCTCATAATTTGATTGATCAGTGGATTAGTAGCGCGACC
>DTPJ01000678.1 GCA_011334435.1 Candidatus Poribacteria bacterium
TATCAAGATCAACGCCGTCAGGAATGACCTTTATATCAATGTTATTAGCAGTTTTAAGAGCCAGATCACGCAGTCCATTGCTACAAGCTACAACTGATTTGGCATTTCCCCATATACTTTTGATAGCAGGCATAAGAATTCCATAAATTAAGCGATAAAAAGGCGGGTCAGGATGAGGTCTTGGAACATCTCTTCCACCTAAAAATAAAACATAAGGAATATCATAAAATTTCTTAAGCAGATATGCAACAGGCCCTGAGGGAATTCCAAAGAAAACGTGAATTATATCAGGACGGATTTTTTTAACAAATTTGAGGCTATAAATGCTTGCACTAATGATATAGGTAAACATCTCATGGACTCCGCAAACATTGGGATTTTTCCTCATAACAGGCACTCTGTAAACATCAAATCCGTCTAACTTTTCATGTTTTGGCAAATCCTTATATCTTGACGTCACAACATGGACTTCATGTCCCAAAGATGCGAGATTTTTTGAGATGTAATAGGTGACATTTCCTCCGCCTCCTCCTATTGGCGGAAATTCATAATTTATCATCAATATTCGCATTTGGCTCACTTTCTATAATATTTTACTATTTTTTGGACAGCTTCTATAACATCATAAACATCTTCTTCGGTCAATTTTGGTGAAAATGGCAAGGAGATAACGCGATTGAATGCACGTTCAGCATTTGGATAATCGCCATGTTTATATCCATAGGTTTCTCTATAATAAGAATGTAAGTGAACAGGCTTAAAATGGACTGCACAATATATATTTTCAGCTTGCAGGCATTGAACGAATTCATCTCTGTTGATTTTCAGTGTCTCTAAATTGAGCAAAATTACATACATAGTTTCAGCGTGTCGGATATTATCTATACGTTTGATAGTGCTAATTTCTGGCATTTGCTGGAATGCGGAATCATATATTTTTGCATATTTTTGCCTAATGCTGATGAAAGACTCCAATTTATCAAGTTGAGCTAATCCCATAGCAGATTGAATATCGGTCATATTACATTTATAGCCGGGATAAACGACATCATAATGAACTTGTGAGTTTGAGATTCTGACCCATGCGTCTTTGGTCATGCCATGCAGTCTCATAGTCCGTAATTCTTTCGCCCAGCCATCGTTATCCGTCGTTACCATACCGCCCTCAGCAGTTGTTATGACCTTCTGGACATGAAAGCTAAATGCAGTAAAGTCGCTTATACTTCCGATCTTTTTATTTTTATATTCAGCTCCGATAGCATGTGCAGCATCTTCAATAACATAAAGACCATATAATCTCGCAATATCCTCTATTTCGTCCATTTCGCAAGGTTGACCTGCATAATGAACAGGCATGATCGCCTTTGTCCTTGGTGTTATATGTCTTTCAATTTTAGATGGGTCTATATTTAGCGTATCTGGCTTTATGTCAACAAATACGGGTGTTGCCCCTCTATGAATTATAACATTAGCGGTAGAAGCAAACGTCATTGGCGATGTTATAACCTCATCTTCCTTACCAATTCCAGCAACAACAAGGCTTAACTCCATAGCATCGGTGCATGAAGTTAATGCTATTGCGTGTTTTGCCCCTACATAGTGGCTGAATTTTTCCTCAAATTCTTGTGTTTTAGGTCCCGTCGTTATCCATCCAGATTTTAAAACTTCAACAACTGAGTCTATCTCCTCTTGTCCAATAAATGGGACGCCAAATCTCAAAGGTGTTTGCCTGACAGGCTCTCCACCTTCAATCGCGGGCTTGCTGATGTTCACTTCTTTATCCTCCTGTTAGTTCCATAAACGATCTTTGATAATGCCTGTGAATAGATAATACAACAAAATCTGTTTATGTCAAGTATTGATTTACAAAGAAAAGTATGTTAATATTTACGACAAGTTATTATCATTCCTATTATAATTGACA
>DTPJ01000080.1 GCA_011334435.1 Candidatus Poribacteria bacterium
AAATTATAGCATTAATTTGGTATTTCATGGGATATTACATATAAATTGAAGCAAGTAATAAGCCCAAAATGGACATAGCTTAAACAACAAACAAATAAAAATTGGAGGTAAATCAGATGGCGATAAAAGTTGGTATCAATGGGTTTGGACGTATAGGTAGAAACATCTTCAGGGCAGCAATGAGTGATCCCGATCTGGATTTTGTAGCAGTAAACGATATAACAGATGCTAAAACATTAGCTCATCTATTAAAATATGATTCAGCACTCGGAGTCATTAATGCTGATGTAAAGCCCCAAGATAACTCTATTATTGTAAATGGCAAAGAGATTAAAGTCATTGCTGAAAGAGACCCTGCTAATCTTCCTTGGAAGGACTTGGGAGTAGAAATAGTTGTAGAATCAACAGGTCTTTTCACCGATGCGGAAAAAGCAAAAAAGCATATAGAGGCTGGCGCTAAAAAGGTTATTATCAGCGCTCCTGCAAAGGGAGAAGACATCACAATAGTTCTCGGCGTAAACCATGATAAATATGATAAAAAGAAGCATAACATAATATCCAATGCGTCATGCACTACCAACTGTCTTGCACCTATTGCTAAGGTTCTCGTTGATAATTTCGGAGTAAAACGCGGATTTATGACAACAGTTCATTCTTACACCAATGACCAGAGGACACTTGATGCACCACATAGCGATCTAAGAAGAGCCAGATCAGCAGCGGTATCAATAATTCCGACAAGCACTGGCGCTGCAAGGGCTATCGGACTTGTTATCCCTGAATTGAAGGGCAAGATGGATGGTATCGCTATGCGTGTTCCAACTCCAAATATATCAGTTGTCGATCTCGTTGTTGAATTAGAGAAAGAAGCGACAAAAGAAGACATCAATAATGCTATGAAGGAAACCGCAGAAGGCAAAATGAAAGGCATCCTTCAATATATTGATGAACCGCTTGTCTCTATTGATTTTAGAATGAATCCGCATTCGTCAATATTTGACTCACTTCTGACTATGGTCATGCCGGGCGGATTTGCCAAAGTTGTTTCTTGGTATGATAACGAATGGGCATATTCCAAGAGGGTTGGCGAACTTGTTAAATTTATCGCTTAATCATCATAATAATTAGAAGTTTGGAGGGAGCAATGAATAAACTCGGCATTGAGGATCTTCAATTAAAAGGTAAACGAGTATTGGTTAGAGTTGATTTTAATGTCCCACTTGATGGGGCAAAAATAACTGATGATACACGTATAACATCGGCTGTTCCAACCATAAAATATATAATTGAAAACGGTGGCAAAGCTATATTAATGTCACATCTTGGCAGACCTGATGGTAAAGTTGTGCCAAAATATTCTCTCGCCCCTGTTGCAAAAAGATTATCGGAGATCCTCGGCAAGGAGGTTATTCTCGCTCCTGATTGTATAGGCGAAGAAACTAAAGCCATTGTTGCCAAGATGAAGGAAGGCGATGTAGTCCTGCTTGAAAATCTGCGGTTTCATGCGGAGGAAGAGAATAACGATCCTGATTTTGCGAGGAAATTGGCAGAATTAGGCGACGTTTTCGTCAACGATGCTTTCGGCGCTGCACACAGGGCGCATGCGTCCACTGCTGGTATAACTAAGTTTATGCCTCAGTCAGCCGCAGGATTTCTAATGCAAAAGGAAATTGAGTATATAAAAAATAAAATTGATAACCCAGAGCGACCATTTATAGCGATTATCGCTGGATCAAAAGTCTCTGATAAAATCGGCATCATAGAACATCTGATGAAAAAGGCAGACGCAATAATAATCGCTGGTGCAATGGCATATACATTTCTTAAAGCTATGGGCAGAAAAGTCGGTAAATCACTTGTTGAAGACGATAAATTAGATTTAGCTAGGGAAACATTAAAGAAATCTCTTGATAGTGGAATCCCT
>DTPJ01000815.1 GCA_011334435.1 Candidatus Poribacteria bacterium
AATTGTTCGCCACATACGATTGATAACTATAATCGTGATCTAATGGATTTTATGAAATACCTTTCAGATGAATTTGGTAATTTGCCATCAATAGAGAGTATAGATCACTTAATGATAAGAAGTTATTTAGCAAATCAGCAGGGCAGACAGCTTGCACGCACAACTATTGTAAGGAGACTGTCTTCATTAAGATCATTTTTCAAATATCTATATAAAAGAGGTTATCTTGAAACAGACCCGACATCAGCGGTATCATCGCCAAAAATCCAAAGAAAACTGCCAGATTATCTTGAAATTTCTGAGATAGAGGCTTTGCTTTCTATTCCTGATAAGAACGACATTATCGGATTGAGAGATCGGGCTATTTTGGAGTTGCTTTATTCAACAGGCATGAGAGTTAGTGAGATGCTTGCTTTGGATTTATCAGATATAGATAGATCAAATGCCATTGTAAAAGTTCGTGGAAAAGGGAAAAAAGAACGTATTATTCCGATCGGCAGTTATGCTATGTCTGCTTTGAATGACTATCTAAAAATTAGAGACAAGCTAAAAGTTAAAAGATCAAATCAAGCATTATTCGTCAGTGAAAGAGGCAACCGAATACCAGACTCAAAGAGCATCAATCGTAGGATCAGTAAATATGCCAAATCCGCAGGCATCAAAAAAAATGTGACAGCACATACACTTAGGCATACTTTTGCAACTCACTTACTTAATGCTGGTGCTGATTTGCGTTCTGTTCAGGAATTGCTTGGACATGAGAAACTTGCGACAACGCAGATATACACTCACGTATCAGCTGAACGACTGAAAGAGGTTTATGAGAAAGCCCATCCAAGAGCATAACAAGACTTCCGATTTTATGCACCAGATGAAAAATATCCGGTATCCAATAATTTTGTTGGAAAAGATCAAGCAAATCATAGATAAAGATAGAAGAAAAGTTATCGGATTGATGTCTGGCACGTCTGCTGATGGTGTTGACTCTGCGTTAGTAGAAATTGAAGGATATGGGCTTGAGACTAAGATCAGGCTGATCAAATTCAATACTTATCCATTTCCCGATGACGTCAGAGATCGCATATTCCGAGTTTTTCCGCCGTCAAAATGCACTGTTGAGGATATTTGCGAGCTTAATTTTATTCTCGGCGATATATTTGCTGATTCTGCTTTGAGGATAATAAAAGAAGCAGGTTTAAAGCCTTCTGATGTTGATCTAATAGGTTCTCATGGTCAAACTGTCTGTCATCTGCCGAAATCAAATACACCATCAACGCTTCAGATCGGCGAACCTGCTGTCATATCTAATAAAACAGGTATCGTCACAATTGCTGATTTTCGCGTCGCCGATATTGCAGTTGGCGGTCAGGGAGCGCCGTTAGTGCCTTATGTGGATTTCTTATTGCTTCGTGATAAATATAAATCCAGAGCAATTCAAAACATCGGCGGGATAAGTAATGTAACAGTTTTGCCTGCTAACGGAAAACTTGATGATGTCATAGCTTTTGACACAGGTCCGGGCAATATGGTAATTGATGAAACGGTCAGAATTATCACACAAGGACAGATGAGATATGACCTAAACGGCAAAATCGCATCTAACGGATCACCGAATAAAGACTTGCTTGAAAAGCTGTTGTCGCATCCATTTATAAAGCAAACTCCACCAAAAACTACCGGCAGAGAGGAATTCGGAACATATTGGACACAAGAGATCGTCCAAAAAGCCCGATTGTCTGGCATAATAGATGCTGATATAGTCGCAACTGTGACTGAATTTACTGTTAAAAGCATATATGAAAACTATGAACGATTTATATTGCCTAAATATGACATATCAGAAGTTTTAGTATGCGGAGGTGGAGTTCATAATCAGGCAATAATGCGGTCATTGAAAGAAATGTTAAATCCGATAGATGTTGG
>DTPJ01000243.1 GCA_011334435.1 Candidatus Poribacteria bacterium
ACCAGCTTTATGTCCGAAAACAGGATCAATGCCATTATTAAGTGCGTATTCTATCGGCTTGGCAGAATTTAGAACTATGTCTTCGTAATTTCCATGTCCTCGCCCATGTGGATAGACCTGACCACATCCGACGAATGTATATTCTCTCGCATCTTCTAATGATATTCCACGCTCAACCATAGCGGGAATTATCGCTTCATCGTTGACAAACGCAGGATAAGTTGCCCCTTCTGCTACTGACTCACATGCAAACGCTAATAGCTCTGGCGATAGATTTTTATGCCATCTAAGCGCTGTCCTTGGAGAAAGTATACGTAGACGTTTTATTGAATTGACACACATAAACGAAAGTTCGTTAGTTGCATCTGAGCCATCTCTTAATTGTCCGCCGATAGTTGCTCCATAAGCTGTCTTCTCCTCAAGCTTCAGCCATAAGCAGTCTAAAATTTCCTGAGCTTGATCTGGTGTAATTGCTCCATTATCTAAGTCTTTTTTGAGACTTGGATACAAATATCGGTCAATGGGTCCTGGTGAATCATGCCCGCATAGCCAGAAAGTCAAGTAAAATAACTGAACAGCTTCATGGAAAGATTTCGGCGGATTTTCAGAGATATTATAGCAAGAGACCGCTATGGACATCAGTTCTCTTCGTCTTATAGGATCGGATTCTTTCATAGCGTCTCTTTCTGCTGTGATCGCATGATTGCGAATAAAGGCAGATATACCGTCAAGAACTATCAAAAGAGAATCATACCATTTGGCACAATCTGGTCTTAACGCTGTGTTGATCTCTCTCCAACGCCATATATAATTTCTCATGCCTGATATTCCCATAGTTAAAATACGTTCATAAGCAAGCGAAGCATGACAGGTCATAGGCGTATATTTTCCGTTTTCCTTAACCCATTCATTCCAATAGGACTCTATCTCCTTAATTTTTGATTCAGATTCGGGATGATCTTTGATTAGAGTTTGCTTATACCAATCCTCAAACCTTATGCCTGTCCTAAATGCAGTCGGAATACCAGTTAAAATTGAACGTAGAGAGTTATTTCCGATGATGAGTTCGCCGGGCTTTATATAAGGTTTTGCTGATGACATCTCGGCGAATTGTCCATAAGCGAAACGAAGACGTTCATCTAATCCTTCGTTAGCTCGCCATGCCTCATAAAAAGGTTCTGCCCAAACTGTTTCATAAGTCTTATTAAGATTCTCTTTAATAGTTTCAAGACGGTTCATATATAATTCTCTTTCCTTAATTTACGTTAAAACGATTTTATACTTGCCCAAGTAGTTGAGATTTTGCCTCCAGATACTACTGTAAGTTTTTGTTTGCCCTGAATCCACGCGTTTATTTCTTCTTTGGTTGGAACTCTTGCACCAGCCGATCCTGCATCCGCACCTAAATTATCTGTTATGAATATGCAATCAAGCATGGTTGCATCTTCTCTGCCATAGATACGTAATACAGTATCGCCTTTGTCTAATTCCCATTCCCTGTTAAAAGTTCCTGCATCTAACCATTTATTTACTCTGTTCCAATGCCAAGTGTTTCCTTGTGCGACAGCCCAACGATAGTCTTGCTTTTGAACTTGTTGCGGATTTTCATCAGGGTCAGCAGGTCTCCATATAACCCAAAACGAATCACTGTTTCCGTCCCAAGCTATAGCACGACCCCATATTGCATATTTTGCCTTTTTGGGAATGGTGATCTCAAATTCAATATATCCTTGATTATCCTGACCTGATGATGCAGGAGCGCCAGGGATCCATATAAATTTGCCATTTGACGGCTCATCTGGTTCTGGACCTCCTTTTGCCTTAGCATCTGCTGGGACACCTATAGTTATTGGCGGAACAATTTTCTGTGCTAATTCCGCTTCTATAGCAAGTTCAAAAGCTGAATACACAGTTAAATTAA
>DTPJ01000174.1 GCA_011334435.1 Candidatus Poribacteria bacterium
ATAGAAGCCCTTACTTCCTCAGAACGTTTTCCTTTGCCGATCATGCCTTTTAAGCCGTGTTTAAGCAATATTGGAGTATATGCGTCCATACGAGAACTTGTCGTAGGACCGCATGAACCAATGATAGCACCGGGTTTTGCAGGAGAAGGACCTGCATAATATATTATCTGTCCATCAAGATTAAACGGCAATTTTTCACCCGAGTTTATAGCTTCAACGATCCGCTTATGTGCAGCGTCTCGTGCTGTATATATCACGCCATTAATGAGAACCTTATCGCCGACTTTTAGCTTTGTAATATCCTTATTTGTTAATGGTGTTGTTAAAGATAATATCTCATTCATTTTTTCAATATTATGGAATTTATAATGAAGACTTGGCAGATTTTCACATATCAGAAGTTGAAACACTAACATAAATCTGCCAAATCTGACCAATCAATAATCTACTTAATAAACGGCATGAAGCCGATCTTTTCTGCGGGAGAGCCATTTTTCAGACGAAAATCTCGTTTTGATACATCAACAAACATCGGATCGGCAATGATAGAGTTCTTGTCCATACCATTCTTTTGCCATTCTTCCCATGATAAATTGCCAAATTGCATCTTGCCATCGCCGACCGCAAAATATAGGTTATTGTTAAATACGATGTTGAAATTGCCTAAATTCCCAGAAAGAGCTATGCCTTTATCCCAATAGACGATGTTTCTTTCAAAGATGAAGCTGACATGTTCCTCTGGTCTTGAACGTTGGATCTGCCAATCGCGTCCAAAAGCGATTATGTTATTGCGGAAGATGTTCTCTTTGCCGTAATGCTGATGAAATCCGCCATGAGTAGTGTTATAGACAAGATTGTTTTCTGCTAAGATATGCGTTGTGCCTTCATCAAAATATATTCCCCAACCGCCATATTGGATGCCCGCTATATCATGGAAGATGTTTCCGCGAATGACTGAACCTTCATGGTTGCCGAGAGTATAAACCCCTCCCATATCACTGAGAATAGGACCATCGCCATTAGATTTTATGCCGATATGATGTATATGGTTATTTTCTAATATATTGCCTGTCGCAAGGGCTTTACTATAACCCCAAGTCCAGCCTATTGATACTCCTGTATAATAAAAATCGTGGATATGGTTATCTGCCATAATATTATTTGGACTTTGACCAACCCATATACCAACAGCAGGATGGAAAAGTATCCCGCCATCGTGGATATGACAGTTTCTAACTTCGTTACCCGATGCGACCTCTACATCATTTTCGCTGATCCTTGTCTCACCGATCTTCACTCCGCCACCTGCTAAGTCAAACAGATCACAATTGACGATCTTATTATTCTTGCACCCTTTGCCAAGTTCAATAGCATAATTTCCTACATGAGCGACAATGCAGTTTTCCCAAACGCAATTATGAGCGCCCTCTGCATAAATAGTTCCAGGAACGCCTACCGCTGCCTGAGCAAAACCACTGCTACCATCAGGAAGCCACCATTCCGTATGTGCAAAAGTCAAGCCTTTAAATTTAACATCTTTCACAAATTGACCATTTTCAGGCTTACCTTCAAGCCGAACAGTTTGAATTAATGACGGAGCAATTACCTCTGCTTTGTTCATATCCTCATTTTGCATCGGCATATAATAGAGCTTTCCCTCTTTTCTACTGAGATACCATTCACCAGGAGAATCCAATATTTCAAAGGCATTTTCAATATAATATGGATCGTTAGTTGCAAGTTGAAAAACACTTTTATATGGAAAATACACGACCTTTTGTGATTCATCAACGCTTTTTATCGGCAAATGAGAGTCAACCCATCTGCACATAACGACAACTTCTGCGTCTTCATAGGACTTCCATGCCTTAATATCGCCATCATTAAACTGAAAACTTGTCTGTCCTTGATGCCATTG
>DTPJ01000108.1 GCA_011334435.1 Candidatus Poribacteria bacterium
AGTAGTCTTTTTTTGGCTCAAGAGTTATGTTAAAGTAGTAGAAAGGTGAAGACTTATGGAGAAAGTTACACTAAAATCCAAAAGACAGGTTAAAACTTACATATTCAAGGTGGTGATTGAAGAGGATTCTTTTGCTGATGGGAGACAAGCTTACCATGCTTATTGTCCGAGCTTGAAGGGAGCGCGCACCTGGGGGCAAACATGGGATGAGGCTCTAAAGAATATCAGGGAAGTAGTAGAGATGACCATTGAGAGTATGATTGAGCATGGAGAATCCATTCCAGAAGAACCTGAGATTCAGATATTATCTGAGCCAAGAGTGGCGGTAGTAGTATGAGTGACATCGATTATTCTAAGCTGCGTTCCCTAACAGCGAGGAGATTAGTAAATGCTTTGATCAGGGATGGATTTTACCTTGATCGTGAATCAGGTTCTCACCGTCAGTTTCTTCATCCAACTAAGGGTAGAGTAACGGTTGCCTTTCATCATCCAAAGGATACCTTTCCTCTAAAGACCTTGAAAGGTATTATTCAGGATGCAGGGTGGACGGAAGAGGATCTAAAGCGTTTAAAACTCTTAAAGTAACACTAAATCCTTATTTCGTTGAATCACATCATCCGATTTACTGATCAGTGAATCTTTTTTGATCTAAAAATCTGCTGGTATCAACAACCAAAGATAAGAAAGAGAGTGTCAGCGGAGCTTTTTTATTTTAGGATAAAATATATCTCATGAGAACTGCTCTCTTTCCATGCCATTTTCACTAAAATGGTGGGTGTTTTTAGCCCTAATCATGCCGAAGAGATTGGCAAAGGTGGGGTATAATTGGCATAGTTTTGTTATAGATATTTTATTAAAGGGCGGAAAATAGTTTAATCTATTGATTTTACATATGTTTATGGGATTTAATAGTGTGGGTAATTGTTCTGCATTATCATCATTATGAGGCGTCTAAATGTGCAAGGTGTCAATAAATATGTCCCACCCTTATATTAAGATACAACCAAACAAATATACCCATCAAGCGGGGGAAATTTGACTAAAAAGGCAAGTTGATGATAAAAAATGATTGGCTGCGATACACTGTCGTTGATCTATATGGAATGAGGTGAGATAACATGGCTAAGAAGATAAACATAGAATATACAGTTCAAATCTGGAAAGAGGGCAATCAATTCATTGCTCATGCAATGCCACTGGATGTTATGAGTTCAGGACCTACGCCAGAGAAAGCAAGAGAAGCTTTGGATGAGGCAGTATCTCTTTTCTTGGAAACCGCAGCAGATATGGGAACATTGGACGAAATCCTTCAGGAAGCAGGTTATGAGTTTAAGCAGGAAAACTGGATAAGCCCTTCTTGGGTTGCTATTGAGAGACATTATTTAACAGTAGGAATATGATAATGCCAAGAATAACGCCGATACACTGGAAGCTTCTGGAAAAAGTGTTCCTTGCTAATGGTTTCCATTTTGTTCGTCAGGAAGGAAGTCATCGTTCCTATACGAAACCGGGAATCTCTCGTCCAATTGTGATCCCTACATATGAAGAGGTTCCTGTGGCAATCATCAGAAAAAATTTGCAGACAGCAGGTATTTCCAGGGATGAATATTTTCGTTTATTGAAAAGTATGTGAAAGCTTTAGAGCTAATTGATATAATGTGATACTGACAATAAAATAGCTTCTTGCCGAATTTCTTTACAGACTAAATCATGTAAATTCCTTATTATTGATAACTCAGTAGGTAAAGAGGTAAACCACCCTACCGAAAGTTTAATCTCTGTATGATGTTAGAGACATCGTTCTATCAAAAGGTGTGCCATCAGCTGTGAAAAGAGTAATGGACCTTACAGGAGCAGGATTGAAAGTGTCAAAGGACTATATTGACCGCTTATGTGAGCGCCGGGTCCCCTATAG